>JAHYJD010000062.1 GCA_019429365.1 Bacteroidales bacterium
GAGACGGTTTTTTTCAGGTTGTTTCATTTTTTTGGAGGCAGGCTGCTGCATGAACCAGGGTTTATATACCTGGTGATGAAGAACCAGCCCGGGGATAATGTGCTCGAATTGACGTATCGTTTTGCAGATGGCGATGCCTATGGCAGTTTGTACTTGCCGGATACCCTGGGCACCGGCGCCTATCAGTTGTTTGCTTATTCTGATGCCATGCATCGTAAGCCCGGCCTGCGTTTGCAGCCGGTCGACCTGTTTGTGCTGAACCGCTTCGATGAAAACCTGGAGGGCGTGCTTTTTTCTGACTCCTTGACAATAGAACGCCCAGCCCGGCAAGCACCAGACTTTGCTGAATACACGGAAAACCTTATGCTGGTAACCAACAAAGAAAAGTATTCAAGGCGCGAACCGGTGTATATCGAAATACAAAACCCCGGCCAGTGGCTTGATGTGTCGGTTTCAGTAGCCCGGCAGGAAACCTTCCTGCCAGCGTTCCCTTCCCCCAATAGGTTTTCTCCGCCTGCTGAAGCTGCCAGCCAGCCATGGCCTCCTATCAGGGAGCAGGAAGAATACCTGCTGTCGGGGAAGCTGATGAACGGAGAGGGCAACGAAGGCATCGGTTGGGCAAGGGTTTTACTTTCGAAGCCCGACACCCTGCTTAATTTATTGTATGCCGAGACCGATGAAAAAGGACGTTTTGTTTTCTCCCTGCCCGGTTATTATTTTGGCAACGCCTTATACCTGCATTTACTGGAGAATAATCTTTCCGGTTCGCATTCTATTATCCTTGATGATAAGTGGGCGGTTATGGGGGCTGAACCGTTTTTTCCCCCGGCGTTTGATGCATCAATGAAAGAATTTTTTGGCATGATGCAAACAACTGCAGGGGTAACCAAAGCCTACCAGGTGGCCTTTGGAGCAGAGAATGCTGTCTTTTCGGGTGAGCCAGATGCAATTCCACCCCTGCTTTACTCCAGGCCTACCCATACCTATTTGCTTGATGAATATGAGCCCCTGGATGATTTGAAGGAGATTGCCAGGGAACTGATTCCCTATTTGCGCATCAGAAGACAAGCGGATGGTTATTCGGCAAGGATCATGGATCAAAACCAGTCGTATGCTTTTTTCGATCGTCAGCCCATGATTTTTCTGGATGCGGTACCTATGGAGCGTATCGACACCTTGCTGGAGCTGAACTCTTCGCAGTTGAGCCGCATTGAGGTGGTGAGCTATCCCTGGCGCTACGGCCAGCTCGAGTTTGCCGGTATCCTGGCATTGTTCTCCAGCCAAAGGGAAAGCTTGTTGCCCGGGCGAGTCAAACCGTCGAAAGTGTTTCAATTCCCCGAAGTACATGCATTCAGCCGCTTTGTTAGTCCCGATTATGCCATGGAAAAAGACCGTTTAAGGAGGGTGCCCGACTTCCGTCATACTTTGCTGTGGGAGCCGCGGCTGCAGATCGAAAAAGGAGAAAACAAGCAGATCAAATTCTTTACCGGAGATCTGCCAGGGAATTATACCATTTTTGTTAAAGGTATTACCAAAGACGGGAAAAGCATTAGTCAAACGAAGACCATACAGGTTGAACTATGAGGAAGGATAAAAAGATGGTTGAGCGCATTCGGAAAACGAGCCGGGGCCAAGGATTGGCAATTCTTGCCCTTCTGTTGTTCATAGTCTTTTTTCCAGGGGCTTCAGGTGCATCAGCACAAATAGCTTCTGCTCCCCTTCCGGGGAAAGTCACCTACCCCGTAATACAGCATGCGGGCAGTCCTTATTTTCTGGAGGATTGGACCAGGGGAGAAGTGCTGCTCAATAACGGACGCCGTGCTTCCGGGGTGCTGTTGCGCTACGATGGGCATGCCGATCGCCTGCTCTGGCGGGTGGAAAGCGAAGCAAACAAGCAAGTGGAGATTGACAAATACCTGGTTAAGGGCTTTATGTTGAGTGCCCCGGACACCAGCTATCATTTCTCGCTTTTTGATGTATCAAGTCTTTTTGGCTTCGTCGACAAGCGAGTTTTTATGCAGGTGTTGCAGCAAGGCTCCGTTTCGCTATTGGCTTTCCGGGGGGTAAGGCTAACCAGCCGGCTTGGATACCTTACAGATCACCAGGGGCGTGCCAGGCAGGCTCTCACGCTGGTAAGCGAGCCTAAATATTATTTGCAGTTTCCCGACGGAACCATTAAAAGAATTAACCTCCGACGGCGAAGTTTTATCCAGGCCATAGAGGAGCAACTGCCGGGATCATGGGAGTTGTTGCGGGGGCAAAACCCGCGGTTTCGTACCGAGGCGCAAATGGCACATACCGTTTACATGCTAAACAACCTTTCAGGTAAATAAATCTTTTACCCTTTTGTGTTTACACTTTCTGTTGTAAACTTTCTCCAATTTTCCCTTCAACCCGCATTCAGCAAAACCGTTTTCTGATCAAAACCCAACCTTGATTTAAAATTCGCATTGAATATTTTTCTGAATAGGTGATGAAACCTCTTTGTATTTTAATGTGCTGATAATAAGTTGTATGCGACAGATTTAAAAGTCATAAGGATATATATGAATCATATGTATTTTTCATGCTATATAAAATTAATTTAAATAAGCAAGTTTTTAACCAAAATTAACATATTGAACATATTTTTTTTTACATTTACTTTTATTTAAAAAGGAGGTTTTCCCCTTTTTCAACTCACCCATATTACTAACTTAAACCAACAAAACATGAAGCGAATTCTGATCCTGACCGGATTATTGCTTTTAATGGGCGCCAGCCTGTTTGGGCAAACCATCCGGGTTACGGGCACGGTTACCTCCCAGCAGGATGGTACTACTATCCCCGGGGTTTCGGTAATGGTGCGCGGTACCACTATTGGTACAGTTACCGACCTGAACGGTCGCTACGAATTGCAGGTAGCTCCAACCGGCTCGCTGATTTTTTCTTACATTGGCTATGTCACCCGTGAGGTAAGGGTTGATGGCCGTGAAATTGTAAATGTGGCCCTTGCCGAGGAGATATTTGAAATTGAAGGGGTCGTTGTTACTGCCCTTGGTATTTCGAGGGAGCGGAGGGCCTTGAGCTATTCGGTTCAAGGCGTTTCGGGCGATGACATCACAGAGGTTAAAGATGCCAACCTGGTAAACTCCCTTTCCGGGAAAATTGCAGGTATCCAGGTAACCAACTCTACCGGTGGGGTAGGCTCCTCGTCGAGGATTACCATCCGGGGTAACAGTTCATTTGGAAACAACCAGCCCTTGTTTGTGGTTGACGGTACACCGGTGAGCAACTTTGCCACGGGTGTTTCACAATGGGGTGGGGCCGACTATGGCAATGCCATTATGGACATTGACCCGGCAAACATTGCTTCCATTTCGGTTCTCAAAGGGGGTATGGCCGCTGCTCTTTATGGGCAGAATGCCTCCAATGGTGTAATTCTTATCACCACAAAAAGCGGTACAGGAAAAGCCGCTTCTTTTGGCGTAAACATCTCTTCTTCCGTGACTTTTGAAAATCCTTACATTTTTCCTGAGTATCAGAACCTGTATGGGCAGGGCTATAATGGAGAGGAATTTGTTTACCAGCGTTACCTGACCAACAACAATCTAACAGAAGCGCAATACAGCTATCAGCAGTATGCTTTTGACCGGTCCTTCCGCTATGTGGATGGCAACTATGGCGGTATTAATGATGGGCAGGACGAAAGCTGGGGCCCCAGGCTAGATGTTGGCCTTAATCTGCCTCAGTTTAACAGCCCGTTTACCCTTGATGCCAATGGCTTGCCCATTTATGAAAGTACGCCCTGGATTTCTCATCCAAGCAATGCAAGGGACTTTTTCGAAACAGGCCTGACGCTCGACAATACTTTTGAAGTTTATGGTTCGGGTGAAAAAACTTCAGCCAGGCTTGGTATTTCAAGTATGAATGTATCAGGTACCATTCCCAATACTGACCTTACACGCTATTCCGTGGCCTTCTCGGGCGACATGGAGGTTTCAAAAAGATTCACGGCTAAAGCCACTGTTAACTATGTGCGGAATACCAGTGATAACCTTCCGTCTGGTGGTTACGACGGTACCAACATTATGCAATCGATCGGAGGCTGGTTTGGTCGCCAGGTCGATATGCAGGCACTGAAGGATAACTGGCAAACCAAGGATCCCTTTGGAAACAATTACAACTGGAACCATAGCTATCACAACAACCCGTATTTTACGGTGCATAAATTGCTGAATGCCAGGGATCGCGACCGGGTTTTCGGGAACTTAATGCTCGATTATAAATTAACTGATTGGATGAGCCTAACCGGTCGCATTGGTAATGACTATTTCGGTGAAAACCGGAAAGAGACCCAGGCCGATGGTGCCATTGGCGTGAATGTCATCCAGGGCGGTTGGTTTAACATTAACGACCGGACAAACAATGAGTTTAATGCAGACTTATTCCTGAATTTCGACCGCACCATTGGTTCTGATTTCCGCGTGGATGGTTTGCTGGGTGCCAATTACTACAACCGCACCTATCGTTTTCAGTCTATTACCGCCAACGCCTTGACCGTTCCCGACTTATTTACCATTGGTAACGTAAGCGGAACTCCGCAAGCTGCCATGTACCAGGAGCAAGCCGTTTCCAACAGTGTTTTTGGCTCGGTGAATATTTCTTTCAGGAATTATCTTTTCCTGAATGCCACCGGTCGCAACGACTGGTCATCCACGCTTCCCAAGGATGCATGGTCATACTTCTACCCATCAGTGGGTCTCGGTTTAATTTTTACTGATGCCTTTGAAATTGAATCTGACATTCTTTCCTATGGTAAGATCAGGGGTAGCTGGGCTAAAATTGGTATGGCTACTGCACCTTATAACACCGTTGGCACCTATGCCAGCGCACCAGCTACCTTCAAAGGGATTACCCAGTTTTTCATAAACCGCACTTTGCCACCTATTGATCTGAAGAACGAAGAAACCACCTCCTACGAATTTGGTTTGGAGATGTCTTTTTTGATGAACCGGGTAAATTTTGATTTCACCTATTTTAATAACCTCTCCCGAAACCAGATCCTGAATGTGAACATTTCCAATGCCTCTGGTTACAATGCCATGCTGATCAATGCCGGGGAGATCCAGAATAAAGGGGTGGAATTATTGATCAATGGCGGTATTTTACGCAACCGCGATGGGCTTAACTGGGATATTACCCTTAACTGGTCGAAGATCGATAACATGGTCAACGAACTGTATGGCGATTTGGAAGCTTATCAGCTTTCGAGCTCCTGGGGTGGCCTCACCATTGAAGCCCGCCCCGGAAAACCCTTTGGAACCATTATGGGTCCCGGCTTTGCCCGCGACGAACAAGGCAGGGTAATTGTTAGCCCCACCACCGGAAGTGTAATTAAAACCCCGGTGCCAATCGAGATCGGCAACATAATGCCTGACTGGCTGGGTGGTATCCGCAACTCATTCTCTTATAAAGGCGTTAACCTGAGTTTCCTGATCGACATGCGCATGGGCGGTGATCTTTTCAGTGTAACCCACTGGTTTGGAGGCTATGCTGGTATTGCAGGCTTCACTGCCGTAGATGGTCTCAGGGAAACGGGTGTGGTTGTGGGTGGTAATGTGCTGCAGCAATGGGGCGCTGTTACCGCCGCAACCGTAAATGGGGTTATTCAGCGCGACGAAAACGGATTCCCAATTGGAAGCGGGCAAACCAATACCATAGCTATTCCGGCGCAGCAATATTTTAGCGACTTCTGGGGCAATCAGGAGGCTTCCATTATTGATGGCTCCTACATTAAGCTCCGCGAGATATCCATTGGGTACGACCTGCCCAGAAGTATAATGAATCAGTTGGGTTTTGTTAAGCGGGCCCAGATCTCCCTGGTAGGCCGAAACCTGGCCCTGCTTTACACCCATGAGTCAAATAATATCAATATTGACCCGGAAACCGCTTTTGGCGTCGGTAATGCTGGTTTGGGCCTGGAGCAGTTTCAGCTGCCTTCGAGCCGAAGCATTGGTTTTAAAATTAACCTAAGTTTCTAAAAATCGTAATGACATGAAAAAATTTCAGCATATTATCATTTTGATGCTCGGGTTGATACTTCTTCCAACTGCCTGTACCAAGGATTTTGAAGAGATCAATACCGACCCGAACAATCCCACGGATGCCCCCTCCATTAACATAATTGCCAATGTGATCAGGTATCATACACAAAACCTGTACAATGCCTGGGGCGACATGAACGAACCCTCTTCCTATGCCAATCACCTTGGCAAGATTCAGTACATTGATGAAGCCGCTTACCGATTCCGCGAAGGCGTGGTCAATAACATGTGGGTTTTCACTTATCATAATGTGAACGACCTTCAGATTGTGATCAACAAAGAGTCGGGGGAAGGGGGCAATCCCAACTACAAAGCCATGGCCATGACCCTCAGGGCCTATATTTACCAGATTGCCACCGACCGCTGGAAGGATATTCCTTATACAGAAGCCGCCCAGGGAAGCGATGGGATTACAAACCCTGCCTACGACACCCAGGAGTCCATTTATTTGGATCTGCTTGAACAATTGAAGCAGGCAAACTCCCTTTATGACAATGCCGCTGTGTATGCCATTGGCTCCAGTGATGTACTGTTTGGGGGCGACGTGATGAAGTGGAAAAAGTTTACCAACTCGCTTCGCCTGCGGGTAGCCACCAGGATGTCAGGTATTGCCCCGGCTATTGCCAGAACCCATATTGAGGAAATCCTGGGCAACCAGTCGACTTACCCCATCATTACCACCAATGATGACAACGTTTATTTGTGGTGGCAAACATCCCCGCCTTACAAAGAGCCCTGGCAGGCCGACAGCGATGACCGCGACGACCATGGATTGTGTGTTACCCTGATCGACATTTTGAAAGATCACAACGATCCGCGGATAGCTGCATATGCCAAGCCTGCCACTTTCGATGGCGAATACCGGGGCGTTATTTCCGGCGCCATGCCAGGCTCCTTTACCTTGTCGCATATCAGCCGTATTGGTGCCTGGTTCAGGGATGTGCCCGATGGCTTTACCCCGATTATGCGTGCGGCAGAGGTGCATTTCATGATTGCCGAAGCTGCATTCAAAACCTGGAATACCGGCGGAATTACTGCCCAGCAGGCTTACGAAGCTGGTATTGCTGCTTCGCTTGATGAATACAATCTGGATGGTTATGCCGATTACATTGCAGAACCTGGCGTGGCCTGGAATAACCAGCTGAACCAGATCTACCTGCAAAAGTGGATTTGCCTGTTTAAAAATGGCAATGAAGCCTGGGCCGAAAACCGCAGAACCGATGTGCCGGTTCTGGGCCATGCACCCTATTCACCCTATACCGGCCATAACCGCCCGCCTTTCAGGTATCCTTACCCGGTAAGTGAGCTCAACCTGAACAGCGCAAACATCACACCCAAGCTGCAAGGCATTGTCGATCAGTTCTGGGGCCAGCAAATGTGGTGGGATACCCGCACAGGGGTGAATTAGTTATCTGAATCTTCATTTGATTGTTTTGTACCCCCGGCAGGTTTTGCCGGGGGTTTTTTTTAAAAAAATAATTTTATTGTTAATAACCATTCATACAATACCTTATAAATAAAAAACCACAACTCAGCGAAAAAAACAAAAAGGTTGCATTGCTGATGGATTCACAATATTTAACAGTAGTTAACCAACTTTAACAATTTTTTATAAATTTACCCTCGGTTTTGTTGAGCCAATCAATAAAACCCAAACAAAACAATCCATTATCAACTAAAACAAAACAAACATGAAGCGAATTCTGATTCTATCCGGACTTTTGCTGCTAATGGGCGCCAGCCTATATGGGCAAACGATTCGGGTTACCGGTAGGGTAACAGATGCTGCCGATGGCAGCACCCTGCCCGGAGTGTCGGTGGTTGTTCAAGGCACCACACTGGGAACCGTGACCGACATCAACGGCCGTTACGAGATCAACACCGCACCCAATGCCACCCTGGTTTTCTCTTTTATCGGGATGACCTCGCGTGAAGTGGCTGTGGAGAGCCGCAGTGTAATTAATGTTGCACTGGAGTCGGAAACGGCGATTCTGGATGAAGTCCTGGTAGTTGCGTATGGTACTGCCCGCCGTGGTTCATTTACCGGTGCCGCTACCCAGGTAACTTCCGAGAAGATCGAGTCCAGGCCCATTTCTCACCTTTCAAGGGCCATTGAAGGGCAAGCCGCCGGGGTACAGGTTACCTCAGGTTCAGGTCAGCCCGGAACAGGTCAGGCCATCCGTATCCGCGGTTTTGGCTCCATTTCTGCGAGCAATGCCCCACTTTATGTGGTGGATGGTGTGCCTTATGAGCTCGACATCTCCAACCTTAACCCCAACGACATTGAAAGCATTTCTGTATTGAAGGATGCTTCGGCCACGGCGCTTTACGGTAACCGTGCTGCCAATGGTGTGATCATGATCACCACCAAGCGTGGTTCGGCAGGTCGCAGCCAGTTTGAGGTAAGAGGAACCCAGGGTTTCAGCGTAAGGGGCCTTCCTGAATACGACAGGGCCAATGCCATGCAGTTTGTTCAGATGAACTGGGAAGCTTATTTCAACCAGCTGCATTACTCAGAAGGCATTGCTGCTGATGATGCCAGACTGTTTGCTGGTGGTATCCACCCCAACCAGGGTGCCGTTGCCAGCCTCTTTACCGGTACCAACACCGGCGATGGATTGCTGGCCTACAACCCCTTTAATGTGGCAGGAAACCAGGTTTTCAATGCCGATGGCTCCATTAACCCCAGTGCCAGCCTGATCTATTCGGCCGATGACCTCGACTGGGCTAAGGCTATGGTGCAACTGGGCGATCGTAAGGAATACAACGTATTGTATTCGGGTGGTACCGCCAAAACAGACTTCTTTGTGTCGGGTGGTTACCTGAACGAAAACGGTTACCTGTTGAAGACCGACTTCGAAAGGATTACCGGCCGTCTGAACGTAAACACCCAGGCCACCGAATGGTTCCGTACCGGTATCAACCTGGCTGCCAACGTCAGTTTCTCGCAAACTGCCAGGGACGGCTCCAGCACCGGTTATGTGAACCCCTTCTTCTTCTCGCGCAACATTGGTGCTATTTACCCGGTGTATGCCCAGGAACGACTGACAGGGAATTATATCCTTGATGAAGGTGGAAATAAAATCTACGACCTTGGAAACATGGCACCGCTGGGCCTTCCTTTCCGCCCCGCTGGTGCATTCTCAGGCCGCCACGTATTGGCTGAAACCATGTACAACGAAGGCGACTTCCGCCGCAATGTGCTTAGTGGTCGTACCTTTGCCGAGTTTAAGTTCCTCAAGCATTTTACCTTTACCCTTAACGCCTCTATGGACGTGAACGGGTACAATGCAAAAAGCTATGACAATACCATTGTTGGTGATGGTGCCCCCGCAGGACGTGCAAGCCGCACCTCTACACAAACCACCTCACTCAACTTCAACCAGCTGCTCAACTACTCGCAGCGTTTTAACCTGCACAGCATCGACTTCCTGGTAGGTCACGAAAACTTCGATTATACTTATGATTACCTCTACGGCTTCCGCCAAAACATTGTGTTGCTGGGTAATTACGAACTGATCAACTTCACCACTACCAACTCTCTTACCTCCTACCAGCACAACTATCGCAACGAAGGTTACCTGTCGCGCCTTAACTACGGTTATGACGACAAGTATTTCCTTTCTGGTTCATTCAGGCGCGATGGCAGCTCCAGGTTTTATAGAGATGTACGCTGGGGTAACTTCTGGTCGGTAGGTACAGGATGGCGTCTCGACCGCGAAGCTTTCATTCAAAACATTCCGCAGATCAACATGCTTATGCTTCGCGCCTCTTACGGTGAAGTAGGGAATGATGGTTTGAGCTCCTATTATCCATGGCAGGCATTGTACCGCCTTGGCCGCAACAATGCTGCTGAGCCCGGTTTCGACCAATCGTCGCTGCCTTCTTATGACCTGACCTGGGAATCGAACAACACCGTTAACATTGGTCTTGAGTTCGGTGCTTTCCAGAGGCTGCGCGGTAACATCGAATGGTACAACCGTATCTCTGACGATTTGCTGTTTTCCGTTCCCCTGCCGCTTTCGACTGGTATCAGGTCGCGTGACCTGAACATTGGTGCCATGTACAACCGGGGTGTTGAACTCAGGGTTGCTGCCGACATTTTGAAGGAGACCGCCGTGAAGTGGACCATCGATGTGAATGCTTCTACGGTGAAGAACCAGATCACCCGTATGCCTTTTGGTCCTGAAGATGAGATTATCTCTGGCACCAAGAAACTTATGGAAGGTCGCTCTATTTATGATTACTGGCTACGCGAATGGTATGGTGTGGATCCTGCCGATGGCCTTAGCCTGTATCGTCCTGAAAATATCTGGACAGATGACACCCAAACCGCACTCAGGGCCGACATTCGTGTGCTTGGCGCTGACACCCTTACCCACCTTGCTGCCAATGCCAGGTATGGTTATGTTGGTACAGCTATTCCTGATCTTATGGGTGGTATCACCAATATTTTCTCATACAAGAATTTTGAGTTCTCTGTTCTGATGACTTACCAGGTAGGTGGCATGATTTACGACGGTAACTACAACAGCCTTATGACTTACAGCTCCTGGGGAAGTTCCATGCACATCGACCTGCTCGATGCATGGAAACAACCCGGTGATGTGACGGATGTCCCGAGGCTCGATCCCACCAAAACCACCGACAACAACGCTGCTTCCAGCCGCTGGCTTATCGATGGCTCCTTCCTGAACCTGCGTTCGGTGAATATGACCTATACTCTGCCAAGGACCCTGACCGAAAGGCTCAAGATTCAGAATGCCAGGATTTATGCTTCTGCCGAAAACCTCTTCATGTTTAACAAACGGAAAGGTATGGACATTCAGCAAAATTTCGCTGGTACCACTTCGAACACTTACACCCAGGCCCGTATCATGACCCTTGGTATCAATTTATCATTCTAAAACAGCAAGACAATGAAAAGACTTTTCATAAAACTAATAATCCTGGCAATGGTGGTCATTGTTCCGCAATCGTGTAACGATGATTACCTTGAGATTTACCCGACCAGCGCCGTTTCGGAGGCTGACGTGTTTTCCAACACAGCCAATTCCTGGGGTGCCCTGAACGGAATTCACCGTTTCATGTACGCCCAGTTCCAGGGCCGACAGTCGCACGCTGGCCAGAGTGGCTTCATGATTCAGCACGAAATGATGGCAGAAGACCTGGTGAACCACACCACCGGTAACGGTTGGTTTATTGCCCTGCACCGCTGGACCGCCCACCGCAACGACAACTCCTGGGAAACCTTCCTTTCATGGCGTTTCTATTATCAGATCATTGGCAACGCTAATATGATCATTACCTTTGTTGACGATGCCGAAGGCCCCACTGCCGACAAGGAGAACATCAAAGGCCAGGCATTTGCATACCGCGCATGGGCATACCACCAACTGGTGCAGACCTATGCCAAGCGTTACGACTGGACTGCCATTCCCAATAATCAGCTGGGTGTTCCACTGGTGCTCGAACCGACCACCGAGGGTCTGCCCCGCGAAACCGTTGAAAATGTGTATGCCCAGATCAATGCCGACCTTACCCAAGCCATTGCCCTGCTGGAAGGAAAAACGCCTCCGGTTGCAGCCAGCGCCGGAAGTTATAAGTCGCACATTACCGTTGACATAGCCAGGGGTATCAAAGCCCGCGTGGCACTGTCGCAGGGCGACTGGCCAACCGCCGCACAACTTGCCAACCAGGCAAAACAAGGTAAGCCCCTGATGTCACCCGCCGAACTTCTTGGTGGATTCAGCGACAGGGGTAATTCTGAGTTCATGTGGGTAAGCCACGTACAGGAAGACCAGACTACTTATTTCTACTCTTTCTTTGCCTATATGTCGTGGAACTTCAGTTCTACCAACATCAGGCAGAATCCCAAGAAAATCAGCCTGGCCTTGTATAACCAGATTTCTGAGACCGATATTCGCAAAGGACAATTTGCTGCTACCGCCGAAGAAGCCCGTGAACGCCAACCTGCTACAAACTTTTCAGTGGCTGCCCAGCAAAGTTTCAAATTTTCTGCTACAGGCGCTGCCGACAGCCGTGGCGACCTGTGCCATATGCGTGCTGCTGAGTTGTATCTGATAGAGGCTGAAGCACTTGCCCGCCAAGGCGGACAGGACGTTGCTGCACGTCAGGTGTTGTACGATCTGATCTCTACCAGGGACCCTGAATATGTGCTGTCAATCAACAGCGGTGCCGCCCTGATCGAAGAGATTATGACCCACCGCCGTATTGAGCTTTGGGGCGAGGGCTTCCGCTGGCTCGACCTCAAACGCCTGAACCTGCCCCTCGACCGGAACGGTTCAAGCCACCAGACTTCCGTGGCCATTAAAATGGAAGAACCCGCCGGATCGATTCTTTGGCAGTACCTTATTCCCAGGGAAGAGATTAATGCCAACGAGAATATGGTGCAGAATGATGTGTAGATAATTTGTTTCATGTTTTAGAAAAAAGGGGCGGTTTTTCCGCCCTTTTTTTTTGGTTTTTATAGCCGTTGAAAACGGCCTGAAAATTTACCTGCCGGATTAAAGACCGATATATTTACCTGTAAACATCAAAAAAGCTACGAGAAAATAATTAATACATATAAACGAATAAATTAAACGTATGTATAAAAAATTTGTTTAAGAAAAAAATATTAGAATACCAAATTTATTAAGCTAAATTAACAAACAATAACATTTTTTAATAAATTAGTAGTCGCTTTCAAAGGGGCAACCCTAACAAAAGCATCAACCAACTCAATCAATTACTAACTAAAACCAAACAAAACATGAAGCGAATTCTGATTCTAATGGGGATGTTGCTCTTTGTGAGTGCTTCTCTGTTTGGACAACAAATCCGCGTTACAGGTCTGGTTACGGATCAGAGCGATGGATCCACTCTTCCAGGCGTAACCGTGATTGTGAAGGGGACCACCTTGGGGGCCATTACTGATATAAATGGCCGCTATGAGATTACTGTTGCTCCAAATGCAACCTTGGTTTTCTCATTTATTGGTCTTCGCACGGTTGAAATACCTGTTGAAGGAAGAACTGTTGTCAATGTGGCTCTCGAGAGAGATGTTTATGCTGTTGAAGAGTTTGTGGTGGTAGGTTATGGTATTCAGCAAAGAAGGGATATATCCGGGGCGGTTTCTACCGTTAGAGGGGAGAATATCCGCACCATACCTGTTCAAACTTTTGAACAGGCCTTGCAGGGGAAGGCTGCGGGGGTAAACATCACTATCCCCAATGCCCAACTTGGTAACCCGCCTGTTATCAGGGTACGTGGTTTCAACTCCATTTCTGGTAGTTCCAGCCCCTTGATCGTGGTCGATGGGGTGCCTGTATTTACCGGCAACCTCTCCAGAACCAACACTTCTCTGAACGTTCTTGGAGATATAAACCCCGCCGACATTGAATCAATCGAAATTTTGAAAGATGCATCGGCCACTGCTATTTATGGTTCTAGGGCTTCTAATGGGGTTATCCTTGTTACCACCCGCAAGGGAGCTCCTGGAAAAACTATGGTAACCTATGATGGTTCTGTTGGCCTTACCAGCCCAAGCCGCATTTACGATATGATGAATGCAGAGCAGTTTGTGGCTCATAAGAATCTTGCTCGTGCAAATGCCGGCCTAGGTGATGTTTACTTCCTGAATTATGATGCCGCTGGCAATCTCATTGATACCGACTGGAACGATGTGGTTTATCAAAATGCCATGCAGCAAAATCACTCAGTGACGTTTTCGGGTGCCAGCCCAACCACAAGGTATTTTGCATCCATTGGTTACTCTAATAGTGATGGTATTGTTAAGACCAATGCCTATGAAAGGACGAGCGCCCGCTTAAATATTGAACACAGGCTTAACAAGGCTATTCAACTGAGCGCATCTTTTTCTTATACCAATTCATTCTCAACCGCACCCAATACAGGTTCACTTCCCGGGGGTAACTTTGCCACAGCTGGTTTGGGTCGCGTTGCATTCCTTTATGCACCCATTGTTCCCCTTTATGTTGATGAGCCCGTTTCAGTCAACTCATTCCCCAAAAAGGGAGACCCTACTCAATTCTATAATATTGGGGGCAACAATCTTTTGGGTACTCTTAACAATACTCAGGGTGTTGGGTTCTTTCATCCTACTTTCATTATGGATTACAACTACCATAATGCGACAAGTGACAGGGTTTTGGGTAATGTGGCTGCAAATATTGAGTTTGTGCCCGGGTTGTTTTTCCGAACTGTCTTTGGTGTAGATAACAGTGGCATTGAGTCCAAAACTTTTTGGGACGCTCGTCATGGTGATGGTACATCAAATAATGGATTAGCTTCTAACTATTATGACCGCCGCAACCGGTGGAACTGGACCAATACCCTGAATTATATGACCTCAATTCAGGACCGTTTAAACCTTAATTTCCTGGTTGGTTCCGAAGAACAATATACTGTATTTGATGGCTGGTCAGGTAACAGAACCAATATTGCAGATATATTCTACACTTCTTACCAGGGCAGTTTTACTACCAATGGTGTTCCACCTGTGGCCATGCAGTCTGAAAATTATTTCAGTTCATTTTTTGGCCGTATCAACATGAATTTTGACCAGAAATACTATGTTGAACTTAGTGCTCGTCGTGATGGTTACTCTGGCCTTGCTGCCGGAAATAAATATGGTGACTTTGGCGGTGCTTCGGTAATGTGGAACATATCCAGAGAGAGTTTTATTGCCGACAACCGAATTGGTGAAATCTTTTCTGACCTGCGTCTAAAAGGTAGTATTGGGAAAGTAGGAAATATTAGCCCAATTTCTGACTTTGGTTCGCTGTCACTTTACGGAGCAGGGTTATACAATGGTTTTGCAACCCTTGCCTTTTCGCAGGCAGGTAACCCTAACCTTCAGTGGGAAACAAGTACCAAATACGATGCAGGTTTTGCATTCGGTTTGTTGAGCGACAGGATTCAGGTCGAATTGAATTACTTTTATAATATGATTGATGGCCTTGTTCTGAGCGTTCCCCAAGCGCCTTCAAAGGGTATCCCTGGAAACTCTATTCCTGCCAACATTGGCTCCATGTTTAACACAGGTTTAGAACTTTCTGTGGTTAGCTATAATATTCAAACCAGCGATTTCACCTGGAACACAACTTTTAACTTCAGTACCCTGAAGAATGAAGTTACAGCTCTGGCACCCGGAGTTGAAAGGCTTATTGGCGTCACTCAACTTGAAACCACCAACCGTACCGTTGTTGGCCAACCTATTGGTAACATCTGGGGTGTAAGGACTGCCGGCGTTGATCCTGCCACAGGAAGAAGGATATTCCTTAACGGTAGTGGGCAAAAGGTATATTACGATCCCGCTGCCGCAACCGCTCAAAGATGGACTCTGGAAGATGGAACCGTTCACAGGCCCATTAATATTGAGGATGATGGTGCTGTGCTTGGCAGCCCGATTCCGCGTTTCTATGGTGGTTTGGACAACAACCTTACCTATAAAAACTTCGACTTAAGCATTGGTCTGACCTTTGCCCTCGATTACGTGGTGTATAATGGGTCCAAGGCAGGTCTGAGAGACCAGCGCACCTGGAACAACTCTTTGGAAGTATATGAAACGGCATGGAAACAGCCCGGCGATATAACCGATATTCCCAAGCCAATCTGGGGCGACAACTGGTCAAATGGTTCAACCATGGTTCAGTCGCAAAACGTTGAGAAAGGTGACTTCCTTAAAGTTCGTAACTTGTCGTTCGGATACCGTCTCGATAATGCCCTGACAAGAAGTGCCGGTATTTCAAGCGCACGGATTTACCTGCAAATATTTAACGCACTGGTGTTGACCAATTATACAGGTGCAGACCCCGAGATTTCTTCAATGGGCGATGCCAACCTGACTCCTGGTGTTGACCGTAATACTATTCCCCAGGCAAGGACCATTAGCTTAGGCTTAAATGTTAGTTTTTAATTCACTTTAAAGCAATTAAGAGTATGAAAAATATAATCAGAATTTTAATAATGGTTTTGCTGGCCTCGGCTACCCTTAGCTCTTGCTTTAAGGAGTACCTTGAGCCAGTTCCAGCAACGGCAATCTCCGACCTTACTGCCTTCGATACCAAAGACCGAATTGTTGCTCAGGTCAATGGTTTATACGCAGCCGTGAAAAGTGGTCAATACCTTGGTGGAAGATACCAGGTGTATAACAGCATCCGTGGCGATGATTTTCTAAACCTGCAGTCAAATGGTGTTACTGGTTATGAGACGTGGAGGCATAATACCGCCCCCAATACCAACGAGGTTCAAAACCTTTGGGGCCAGGTATACTTCGCAATTAACAGAATTAATGTGTTTCTAGAAGGCCTGGAGGCATCCAGGGCTAACCCTGCAACAGCAAGCGTGCTTACCCAGGCTGAATATGACCAGTTTAGGGGTGAATCCCTTGCCTTAAGAGGTATGGCTTACTTCCATCTTTCTCAACTTTATGCACGCCCCTTTAACCAGGACCCAAATGCTTTGGGTATGGTTCTGAGGCTTAAGGCCATGAAAGATGATTCAGAGAACGATTTGGCTCGCAGTACTGTGGCTGAAACCTATACCCAGATTCTGAAAGACTTAAACGATGCTGAACCTTTGTTGCCGCCATCACATTCTGCAGGAACTGCCAACTCTGTGGTAAATGTTTCGAGAATGCACCGAAACACTGTAATCGCTCTGAAATCGCGTGTTTATTTGCATATGAACAACTATTCTGCGGTTCTGACCGAGGGAAATAAGATTGTTCCAGCCAATGCGCCATTTGTTGCTGGTAATGGTGGGGTTGCTTTTGAATTGGCAAGTACTTTCGAGAGCATTTTCCGTGCCCCATATACGACCCCTGAATCAATCTTCTCGATTCCAATGACCGATACTGAGTTGCCTGGGACCCAAAACCAGCTTGGCTACTACTTCAAAACCGGATCCGGCGGAAATAATGAATATGCGATCAATCAGGAGAGCCCGGTTTGGACCAATCTGACTGACTTCCCGGCAACCGATGCCCGCAGACTGCTAACTGAAACTGCTAACGTTTCGGGTGCAAACCACGTATTCCTTACCAAATACATGGCGTTCCCGCATACCGACTATGCACCGGTTATCAGATTTGCAGAAGTGTTGCTGAACGTGGCAGAAGCAGAAGCAAGGCAAAATGGTGTAAATGATAGGGCTATTGCTCTTTTAAATGCCGTTTACCTCCGTTCGAACCCCGACGCAACACCACTTGGCGGTTTTGCCAATGTTGAGGCTTTTGTAGACAGGGTTATGATGGAAAGAAACATTGAATTTCTTGGCGAAGGTATTCGCAACATGGATACCATGCGTAAGGTTGCTCCTCATGGTGCTAAAGCCAACGTTCCGGCTGTTCTTCCATCTGCTCCTACCTATGTTTGGCCAATTCCTCAAAATGAATTGAATACCAACAATGCGATCATTCAGAATTAATGAATTTGGTAATTAATAAAAAGGGCTGCCATTCGGTGGCCCTTTTTATTTTGCTTTTTATGGGAAACATTAGTAAGGTTTCTTCTTTTTAAGGTAAATTTGCTTTTTTGCATAAATAATAATTTTGATGGAAGAAGAAAACCTGCAGCCCCCCCTGCGCATTGGCATTACCCACGGCGATGTGAATGGCATTGGATATGAAATCATAATGAAAACCCTGGCCGATACCCGGGTGCTCGATTTTTTTACCCCGGTGGTGTATGGCTCCTCCAAGGTGGCTTCTTACCACCGCAAGGCCCTCGACTTGCACGATTTTAACTTCAATATTGTGAAATCGGCCGATTTTGCCCAAAACGGCAAGGCCAACCTGGTAAACATCTATCAGCAGGAAATCAAGATCGATCTGGGGCAGTGCACCGACATTGCCGGCGAAGTGGCTTTCCTTGCCCTGGAAGCGGCTACCGAAGACCTGAAAAGGGGCCACATTGATGCCCTTGTTACGGCCCCGATAAACAAGCAGAATATCCAGAGCGAAGCTTTTCATTTTCCCGGACATACCGAGTACCTGGCCCAGAAATTTGGGGTAGCCGAAAGCCTGATGCTGATGGTGAGCCATCATATGCGCATCGGTGTGATTACTGGCCATGTGCCTCTTTCGGAAGTTCCGGGTATGATCACCCGCGAGCTGATACTGAAAAAAGTCAGGCTCATGAACCAGTCGCTCACGCGCGACTTCGGCATTCGCAAGCCTCGTATTGCCCTGCTTGGTCTTAACCCCCATGCCGGCGACAAAGGGGTAATTGGCAGGGAAGAGCTGGAGGTGATTGTCCCGGCCATACAGCAGGCCTTCGACGAAGGCATACTGGCTTTTGGCCCTTATCCGGCCGATGGTTTCTTCGGTTCGGCTTCCTACCGCGAGTTCGATGGCATACTGGCCATGTATCACGACCAGGGGCTGATCCCTTTCAAGGCCATTTCGTTTAAGAGCGGGGTCAACTTCACTGCCGGCCTGCCTTACGTGCGCACCAGCCCTGCACACGGCACCGCCTACGACCTGGCAGGAAAGAACGACGCCTCGCCCGATGCCTTCCGCGAAGCAGTTTACCTGGCCATTGATGTGGTAAGAAACCGCCGCATGTACCAGGAGATCACCGCCAACCCATTGTCGGCTTCGGCCCTCGATGCCGATACCGACAGCGACCGCAATGCCCTGAAGGATCTTCCCGAAGGCGGCGATTAGTCTTTTTGAAAATTTCTTCCATGCCTGCATACAAGCTTTCGGAAATTTGCGATATGGC
>JAHYJD010000063.1 GCA_019429365.1 Bacteroidales bacterium
GGGCGGCCTCGGGGTTAAGGAGACCGCCAGCAGCCATCTGCTGAGCCGGATCGAAACCGGAGAAATCCTCTCCGCCCGTCCCGAAAGCCTGCAAACCATCTGATTCAGGGCCGGGATTATCATTGGCGCCGGCAGCGCCAGTTTCGAGATCATCTACAACCTGATCCAGAAACTGCCCGTCATGGTAACACCCAAATGGGTCACCACCAGAACCTAGTCGGTGGTGGATTGAGACGCAGTCTGGCTCTGGATCCGGGCACTACAGGCTCTCAGGATTACGACGAGCGCGTTATTGGCAGTGGTGATTTTGTTGACAGTTTGCGTCAAGATGGGTTGCCGGATTCACCCTGATCACCACAATTGGAATTATCGAAGCTACAAGAGATTATTGAAAGCTACTGTCAACTTCCGGCTCGGGGATTGGCGCAACGCGGACGTCTGAACGCTGTTGCCGAGGCACGGGCGCTTTTCTGTTTTTGTGCCGTGCGTTGGCAGGGTCACACTGGAAAGGCGGTCGGACACCAACTTGCTATTGGACCATCCTCAGTTACCAGAGCTGTACGACGTGGGGAGGTAATTATCACTGGGAATCAAAAACTCCAAGCAGAGCTGGAAACGAGACTAAAGCAATAAAGCAACAACGTCCCCCTTCTCCCCCCTTTTCGGTTGCAATTTGCAACCGAAAAATATAAAATAAGCCAACTTGGAAAACATTACATTAACAAGGAGACATCATGCCAACTGCGGTAAAAGTATCGGATGAGCTGGTTGTAAAAGCAAAAATTAAAGCAAAAATATTCAAACGCTCAATTGCTGGACAAATTGAATATTGGGCAAAAATCGGGCAAATAGTAGAAGAGAACCCCGATTTACCACTTCCGTTTATACAAGAAATTTTAACTGGGAAAGAGGAAATAAAATCTGGACAAGGGACTCCTTATGTATTTGGAGAATAATAATGCTCCAAATTTCTGCAGTTATTCAATCACCAATTTTCGCAAAACAAAAAAAGAAGCTAAAAGCGAATCAGACAAAAAAACTGGACGAAGCTGTGAGAACAATCATGGCGAATCCAACACTCGGAGATTCTAAGAAAGGTGATCTGCAAGGAATCAAAGTATATAAATACAAAATAAAAAACATTGAGATATTATTAGCATATGAATTTACTGGTTCTACTCTCTATTTATACTCTTTTGGATCACACCAAAACTTCTATCGAGAACTGAGTCAATATTTGCATCACTAAAATGCGGCTTAGGAGCCGTTACGAAATAACATGGCCATTTATATCGATTTCGTTACGGATCCTTATACCGCTCCGGGTTCTATGACGGCCATGTTATTTTTTTACAGCGGCTTAGAGTATTTCAGGTTGATTGACCAAAATTAGTCATACCGGCCGTGCAATCGGCAAGTTTCTACACCTGGCGCCGACCTGAATTTGTCTGGGATCAAGATGAGGCAAGAAAATGTTGACAGCAGATCCGGTGCTATTAAAAGAAATTACAGACGCAATAGAAAAACAGATAACAACATCCCCCTCACCCTTCAAGCAACAACATCCCCTCTACTTGCTCACACTGGAACGGCAGCCAGACACCAATTAGGTACTGGAGCATCCTTAGTTACCAAGGCTGTACGATGTGGGGAAGTGATTATCACAGGGAATCAAAAGCTCCAAGCAGAGCTGGAAACGAGACTAAAGCAATAAAGCAACAACGTCCCCCTTCTCCCCCTGAATGGGATTTCTAAGCCGCCTGGCCGGCGGTGAACGGCGATGGTCCGGCCAGGATAGTTGCGGATCATTTCTAAGCCGCCTGTCCGGCGGTGAACGCCTGGTACGGCGCCACGACCAACTTCCCCAATTTCTAAGCCGCCTGTGCGGCGGTGAACCCCACGGGAGACTGTCGCTACATTGCTGTTTCTTTCTAAGCCGCCTGTGCGGCGGTGAACCGAATCCAGACCGGCACGGCGACCATCGTCCATTTCTAAGCCGCCTGTGCGGCGGTGAACGGCTTAGTTTTTTGTCCTCGGTGCGTTCACGATTTCTAAGCCGCCTGTGCGGCGGTGAACGTGTTGTTCCGGGCTCAAATTAATCCCTATCGTTTCTAAGCCGCCTGTGCGGCGGTGAACGTCTGTTGTGGACTCTGCCAGGTACGACAGCATTTCTAAGCCGCCTGTGCGGCGGTGAACGGAAGACAAGGACAGGCAAAATCTCGATTGGTTTTCTAAGCCGCCTGTGCGGCGGTGAACTTTTGCCCTTTCTCGATCTCTGTCAAAAGAATTTTCTAAGCCGCCTGTGCGGCGGTGAACTCCGACCCAAAAGCCTGTCCCTCTTTACGAATTTTCTAAGCCGCCTGTGCGGCGGTGAACTCGAGAAAATGTTTGGGACATCTGAAAGAGCTTTTCTAAGCCGCCTGTGCGGCGGTGAACAATGAAAGAGCGAATGTTCTGCTGGCTGATAATTTCTAAGCCGCCTGTGCGGCGGTGAACGGAGACGCCTAAATGAAAAGAAAACTAATCAATTTCTAAGCCGCCTGTGCGGCGGTGAACGTAGTCATACAACCCCTGATCTGTTTACCCAGTTTCTAAGCCGCCTGTGCGGCGGTGAACTCTAGCCTGGACACGGTTTTTTCATTTGTCCATTTCTAAGCCGCCTGTGCGGCGGTGAACAATTTCGGCCATCAGCTCCAAAAATTCAGGGATTTCTAAGCCGCCTGTGCGGCGGTGAACAATTCATCGAGTTAGGCTTTATGACGCCAAGTTTTCTAAGCCGCCTGTGCGGCGGTGAACGCAGTGAAGCCGGGGCTGTTTCCGGCGGGAACTTTCTAAGCCGCCTGTGCGGCGGTGAACATGATAATATCTTATTACAATCTTAACCAAGATTTCTAAGCCGCCTGTGCGGCGGTGAACTTACAATGGCGGTATCTGTTCTGCGACTGCCGATTTCTAAGCCGCCTGTGCGGCGGTGAACAATGGCCGGTGCCGCTAGCGAGATCACGCGACTTTCTAAGCCGCCTGTGCGGCGGTGAACCAGATAGCAATAAGAATCATTCATAATCAATATTTCTAAGCCGCCTGTGCGGCGGTGAACGTTCTGGGCTGGTCTGGCGTGGTGTTGCCTGATTTCTAAGCCGCCTGTGCGGCGGTAAACGTTTATCTGTCGGAAACAGTCCCTCGGGTAATTTTCTAAGCCGCCTGTGCGGCGGTGAACAATCGCTGCTTGCGTAGCATTCAAGTCAATCATTTCTAAGCCGCCTGTGCGGCGGTGAACTTGGTCTGATCTGGGCTGTTCTGGGCTGGTCTTTTCTAAGCCGCCTGTGCGGCGGTGAACGTCACAGCATCTTCAAGTCACAGCCCTCTCCATTTCTAAGCCGCCTGTGCGGCGGTGAACACGGGGCTGTTTTGTCGGTTTTTGAGGGTAACTTTCTAAGCCGCCTGTGCGGCGGTGAACAGTTATAAACTGCAACATACGCATCATATGAATTTCTAAGCCGCCTGTGCGGCGGTGAACCCGCCGAGTTCCCTTATCCCATTTCTCAAATTTTTCTAAGCCGCCTGTGCGGCGGTGAACAATCGTTTCGTCTGTAATCCCCCACGAAAGGATTTCTAAGCCGCCTGTGCGGCGGTGAACAAGGATGGGCAACTCCCAAACTGTCCTCACTTTTTCTAAGCCGCCTGTGCGGCGGTGAACCGTAGCTACTTACCGAACGTCCGTAACAGATCTTTCTAAGCCGCCTGTGCGGCGGTGAACAGAAGAGAAACATGGAATACAGGATCAGGAAATTTCTAAGCCGCCTGTGCGGCGGTGAACAATGTTTCGGAAGTTTAACGAGCTGTTTTTCATTTCTAAGCCGCCTGTGCGGCGGTGAACAATTGTTTTCTGGCCTGTTAAACTAACAATAATTTCTAAGCCGCCTGTGCGGCGGTGAACGAATCATTCACAATCAACAAGTACTATGCTCATTTCTAAGCCGCCTGTGCGGCGGTGAACTTACAGGTGCCTCATCAGTGGGAGCAACATAATTTCTAAGCCGCCTGTGCGGCGGTGAACGTTATTTGTTGGCGGTGTGGAATAAATGTATTTTTCTAAGCCGCCTGTGCGGCGGTGAACGAATCATTCACAATCAACAAGTACTATGTTCATTTCTAAGCCGCCTGTGCGGCGGTGAACTTTGTGGTGTTTTATGGTGCTGTTTGGATCGTTTTCTAAGCCGCCTGTGCGGCGGTGAACACTTGGAATCATCGAAGGCGCTCCTGCAATCTTTTCTAAGCCGCCTGTGCGGCGGTGAACTTCTTTAATTCGCGAACCTTCCAGGCAAACAATTTCTAAGCCGCCTGTGCGGCGGTGAACGAAACCTCCAAAAATTTCGAATACCATTTATCTTTCTAAGCCGCCTGTGCGGCGGTGAACAAATTGATTCTGCCATGGTGGGCCTCCTTAAATTTCTA
Source organism: Bacteroidales bacterium (assembly GCA_019429365.1). Classification (GTDB taxonomy): domain Bacteria; phylum Bacteroidota; class Bacteroidia; order Bacteroidales; family UBA7960; genus UBA7960. The sequence continues at coordinate 4,456 of JAHYJD010000063.1, forward strand.
AGCCGCCTGTGCGGCGGTGAACGTTCAGGTACAAGAGCAGTTAACAACCTACTATTTCTAAGCCGCCTGTGCGGCGGTGAACAATTGTTTTCTGGCCTGTTAAACTAACAATAATTTCTAAGCCGCCTGTGCGGCGGTGAACTGTTCAGGTACAAGAGCAGTTAACAACCTATTTTTCTAAGCCGCCTGTGCGGCGGTGAACTCATACGAAATGATTTTAATAATAACAAACAATTTCTAAGCCGCCTGTGCGGCGGTGAACTATGACGTCTGCCCAGACTATGCCATGTTCGGTTTCTAAGCCGCCTGTGCGGCGGTGAACCTTATCCGGGTGCATGGCAAAATCCAGCTCACTTTCTAAGCCGCCTGTGCGGCGGTGAACGATACTTACCCAACCATTCCGTTTCCTCGACTTTTCTAAGCCGCCTGTGCGGCGGTGAACTGCTCAATTGCAGAAGTTGAATCTGCGCCGCTTTTCTAAGCCGCCTGTGCGGCGGTGAACGCAATGAAACTATAGTCCTTTTATGCTCACAGTTTCTAAGCCGCCTGTGCGGCGGTGAACGACACGCAAATCATCAGGTTTTACCAACGTTATTTCTAAGCCGCCTGTGCGGCGGTGAACTCTTTCCACAATCAAAACAACACAAGGAAGAATTTCTAAGCCGCCTGTGCGGCGGTGAACTAATAGAGGCAATCTATCAGTTGCGTGCTGGTTTTCTAAGCCGCCTGTGCGGCGGTGAACGAGGGAGTCGACGTTCTCCTGACTCAGGGACATTTCTAAGCCGCCTGTGCGGCGGTGAACAACAACCTATTAGGCAACACCGGGAAATAATATTTCTAAGCCGCCTGTGCGGCGGTGAACCTTTTTAATTATCAAAAGGCTTAATTTGTTTATTTCTAAGCCGCCTGTGCGGCGGTGAACGGATTCATAATTAATCACGTTGCTGATATTCTTTTCTAAGCCGCCTGTGCGGCGGTGAACGCTTTATTGACTGTAGGTACTTTCCTTCGTTGTTTCTAAGCCGCCTGTGCGGCGGTGAACTCTCATGTTGATAAAACCACCTATCCACATAATTTCTAAGCCGCCTGTGCGGCGGTGAACCAGAGAATAATGTCACCTGAACGGAGCACATATTTCTAAGCCGCCTGTGCGGCGGTGAACAGATCTTCTGTCCATTCCTTATCTTTTGGACATTTCTAAGCCGCCTGTGCGGCGGTGAACTGCTTCATCTGATTTTCAGTGTAGCGCTCAACTTTCTAAGCCGCCTGTGCGGCGGTGAACGTCAAGCATGGCCTGCTCTTCTTTCCCATCCATTTCTAAGCCGCCTGTGCGGCGGTGAACATCAATCTCGCTGTGCGCCTCACGCTGCTCAGTTTCTAAGCCGCCTGTGCGGCGGTGAACGGCTTCGTTCTCCCTTCTCCCCCCCTGTGTTATTTCTAAGCCGCCTGTGCGGCGGTGAACGAAGTTACACGGTGTGAATTTCAGTTAAGGAGTTTCTAAGCCGCCTGTGCGGCGGTGAACGAGAATGTCAAACTTAAACGGTTTGCCGAGGATTTCTAAGCCGCCTGTGCGGCGGTGAACTTTGATAAAGCCCAACCCATTAAACGAGAGAATTTCTAAGCCGCCTGTGCGGCGGTGAACAACCACCTATCCACATAGGGTTATTTGTTTGCTTTCTAAGCCGCCTGTGCGGCGGTGAACGCCGGTTGGCACCAGGGGCACCAGGGCATTCATTTCTAAGCCGCCTGTGCGGCGGTGAACGCGCTCACCCCCCCTGTTTCCTGGTGCGGCGTTTTCTAAGCCGCCTGTGCGGCGGTGAACCCGTACCGCTTAATTATATATCACAAACTAAATTTCTAAGCCGCCTGTGCGGCGGTGAACCAAACCAATACATATTTAAAATCCATAGATGCTTTCTAAGCCGCCTGTGCGGCGGTGAACTGGTTGTACAGGTTCATCATCCAGGGGCAGGATTTCTAAGCCGCCTGTGCGGCGGTGAACATGAATGTCGGTAATTACTATACTATATAGCATTTCTAAGCCGCCTGTGCGGCGGTGAACCTGACTCAGAGCCAGTATTCCAAAATTGAAAATTTCTAAGCCGCCTGTGCGGCGGTGAACCTATGATGTTTTTTCTGTCGTAACATCCACCGTTTCTAAGCCGCCTGTGCGGCGGTGAACGTTTCGCCACGCTACCGGCTGCAAAAACGTCAGTTTCTAAGCCGCCTGTGCGGCGGTGAACTGGGTGCTGAGATATGAAAAGTAAATCATCCATTTCTAAGCCGCCTGTGCGGCGGTGAACCATGTCGCGCTGGTTTATCTGCGTGTTGTCCATTTCTAAGCCGCCTGTGCGGCGGTGAACATTGTCCTTGCCGTCTGCCGGGCCATGTTCGATTTCTAAGCCGCCTGTGCGGCGGTGAACCTTGACCATGAACAGGGGACGCCTGAGTGGATTTTCTAAGCCGCCTGTGCGGCGGTGAACTCCGGCTCCGTATGAAAGCCGTTTTGTAAACATTTCTAAGCCGCCTGTGCGGCGGTGAACGGACACCAGCGTTGCATGACAGATGTTCAGACTTTCTAAGCCGCCTGTGCGGCGGTGAACGGGCATCACATATAATAGCTACACATGATGGATTTCTAAGCCGCCTGTGCGGCGGTGAACACTTGGTTGATCGGTGTACCGCCCTATATATATTTCTAAGCCGCCTGTGCGGCGGTGAACAATTACCGCAGATGCGGTACAATCTTTACAGATTTCTAAGCCGCCTGTGCGGCGGTGAACTTTCCCACAGATAAGCAATTCGAGAGCAAAGATTTCTAAGCCGCCTGTGCGGCGGTGAACGGGCGAAGCCGCCCAGGACGCCGATTTGTTACTTTCTAAGCCGCCTGTGCGGCGGTGAACATTTGGCAGGTCAAGACCTCCGTGTCTGGCTATTTCTAAGCCGCCTGTGCGGCGGTGAACATCCTGAAAACGATCAAGGTCTATAATGACCGTTTCTAAGCCGCCTGTGCGGCGGTGAACAGAATGGTACACCCTCGCGATCCCCGCATTCATTTCTAAGCCGCCTGTGCGGCGGTGAACTTGTACTCCCGTAGCCGCGCGGATTGCCTCATTTTCTAAGCCGCCTGTGCGGCGGTGAACTGCGAAGATTGGACAAAAAAACAAGTTGCAACGGGCAGTTATGAAAAATTGGCTGATTTACCCAAATTTTTTAACACAGTTGCAACTTATTGAAAACAGATGCACTTTTTTGAGCGTTATTTTTTTGGTTAAAACAATGGCACCGTGGTTGTATTGCTTAAGCCATAGCAGGAAAAAGAACCTGTTTGAGGCTGCTCTTTTGCCTGCTTCTCAATAAACAACCGGAAATTCTGGCCGTTTGTCAGGCTGGTCATGTTGATGAATGGCAATTTACTTTGTGGCTCTTCATAGTCCGCAAAGTGAGACAAGGCCTGCTGCAATTTTTCGCCTTTCCGCTTGGCCCTGCGTCGGGCCAGCTTTTCCTTGTTTCCCTTCAGCTTGATATGCTTAAAACAGGCGTGGCCGGTCACCTTTTCCGGAACCGGTTTGATGCTGCTCATATGCACATAATCACTGAGCCGGTTCAACCATTTTTCACATTGCATCTGTTCCAGCACTTGCTCGTTTTCCGTAAACAACCGTAATTTTGTGCCGAGGGCAAATTTGACAGCATCGTATCCAGGAAATCCAACGCCAATGTCGGAGGCCTTGTCCGCACTCTTATTTTCCGCCAAAGCAAGGTGAATCTGCTGAAACAGCTTTTGCCAGATAAAATACAATGCTATGTCGGTGTTGGGCAGTAAGGATATTTCTCGATAATATTTCATAAACTACCCCTCCCTTAGCTCTCACCTTCACCAAACACGCCACCACGAATAACCATCGCAGCAACAAAATGTTTGTCTTTATCTGATACCACTTCATCATTTAACCATTTGAGTAAAAGTGTTTTAAAATCATTTTTACTTGAACGATAGGCGACACCGCGTTGTGTGACTGAACCATATGCCTCTATCGCAATAGGTGCCATAGCGTCAGGATACCAGTCATCAATAGTTCTTAGGGCATTACCAATTTTTTCACAATGCATCGCCGCCTTTCCTTTCAAATTGAATAAATGGCGGCTCTTTTCACCTTTTGGGGAATTCAAAACCATTTCTTGTGAAGGCCAGACTCGTTGCCCTTCACCAAGTTTCACATATGTATTAATGCTTAATAATGTATTTTCATTCCCAGCAAGACCAGCTTTAATTAGCTGCGCAAGTGCATTAATCGAAGGATCATCCGCCGTGGTATCGTTTAACGAGAAATCATAAGCATTAAATTCCAATGGTGAACTTAAACTTGAATGCGAAACCAACACTATAATATCTTGTGCGCCTACACGATTGCGCCATAAAAAACGACCATTACCAATATTATGAGCATAACGTTTGGCAAGTTCTTCAAGGTTTGAATTTGTATAGTTAGATATTTTTTCACGATAGCTGCTTTCAAACTCAAACTTGTTACATACCGACGGTCGATCTAATCCGCCAACTATACGCAAACTGAAACTTACCTTTAATGTATCATTATCATGTGCTAAAGCTGCGTCATCGCCCCATGCAAGGTTCGCCTCAGCAATTTGCTTTTGAAGTTCTTCTTCATTATCCAATACTTCTTGTTTGAAGTTACTTTTCACCGCACGATTGCGGCGTTCAAAAAGCTCAATCGCCTGCCATCGCTTATCATCTTTAATATTCTCCCACTTTCCTGAATACATTAGTGCATCAGATGGTTCTAGTTTCCGATCAAAAGCTAATACGGTTGGTAAAGTTAAATTAGGCATAGTTTTCTCCTTAAAATAAGTTAAGTGCTTCGTTGAAATTTAGGGTTTGATTTTGTTGAGCGTCTAGAATTTGAGGCTCAACGACTTCGTTGTTTGCTGAATTACAGCTTTGTTTACATAAATACCATTGCCCATCATGCTCATATCGCCAAATAATTTCATCAACGTTATTAAGGCTATGCATGCCTTTCCATTCACCTATTGAATGAATAGCTTCAACAAAACATGATGGGGTGATTTCATCACGGGTATTTAATACTGACCCTGGGCCATATAGCTCGCTAATTGCCTTATAGCCCGTCATCAGTGGTACTAAATAGCCCTGATTTGGTTTAGCGACATACTCCCAATCTGCTGGCGTGCTTTCGTCAGGTACGCTCTGATCTTCACTGCGGTGCGGAATGGCCTTAAATTTTAAAGCTGCGAAATCTAACCATGCGTCTAATAATTGTGGTTCATCTGAAGCACTTTTATCGGCTGTGTAATGTGCCAACATCGCTTGATGGTGATTTTGCAGATAATCGCTGCGGTCTAATAAAACAAACCCAGGCAGGGTCAAGCTCTTAATTTTTCTCAGCATAGCAAGATGTTGTTCTTGGGTGCTGGCTGATAACAATTTAGCCTGTTTGATATTTAAAATAGTGCCACCAGCTAGGCGCATCCGGTAGCACATAGACAAGACCTTTTTCTGTAACTTATCAATCTCTACTGTCGTTAGCACGAACGGTTTATCCAACTCAATCACTAAGCTCACGGTAAGATTCATTTTTCCTTCTTCAATAATTGGTGGTGATGCACTTTTATGCTTGGCTAATACCGGAGGATTTTTACTTTGTAAAAACTCAAAGTCAGCATATTTCTTGGGTTGATAAACCTTATTTTCGAAGGTGTGCGATATCACCGCACACCCTGTTAGCTCACAGTCATACTCACCTTCATAATGAATTGAGAGCTTCCTACTTAATGCATGGGTAAATCCCAAAAACTGCGTTATAGCGGGAAAGCCCCATGTAAGCCCTGCAATAGAATTCGCATTCTGAATATCAATATGACTCAATACTAAATATTGGCTCATAGCTTTACCTCCTGTGTTGCGACCATTTCTCGTAGTTCGAGTAAAAAGCAATCGGCCCAAAGTGCGGCATGGATCGCTGTTGGCTTGAGCTTTGCTTTTTGTGAAAGTTGCTGATTCAGCCAGCGTCCATAGCTTTTACTGAGCGTTGTTTGCCACGACTTGTTTGTTTTTAGTGTCTTAGCGGCCTCGTCATCTCGCCTTGGTTCAAATACAAGTTGTTGCTCTTGTGGCAGTTTGCTATTTATTGTCCAGCCTGCATCTGACTCATTGGCATTAATCGTCTCCACGTAATTAAATAATTGACTGCTGATGGCTTGCAACTTATTCATCACTGTCGCATTGCGTTTAGGTTCGCTAATGCTGAGAGATTTATTTTTTATCAACAGCAAGTAGTTTCTTAGGTCGTTAATTTCTTCCTTTAATTCAAATGCCAAGGTCTTATCAAATATGGAAGTTTTATTAGCATAAGATGATATGCGTGACTTCCACTGTGGCGGCATTGCTGGCAACAACGGTATCCTGCCACCACGCTTACCATTGAGAGATGATGCGTTGGAGTGATTTGATCCAGTTACATGCAAATAAGATTTATTGGGGTAAGTCCAGGTTACGGTGGCTGAATATTTTTTATTGCTTCTTTGCGAGCGCGCCATTTTCTGCTCTTCATCATCCCAATATTTTTTGTGCTCAAGATGCAGCGCATGTACTAAAGATGATGAAGTAAGCGGCATCAATAAATGATACCGCCGATCGTGAGTTGGAAAATAGGTTTGTTTTGACAGAAAATAGCTTTGTTTTTGTGTACTGTCGTAAGATTGTTTTAATCGATTACACCATTCATCAACGACAGCAGCATCATCTGTAATTTTTTTAAATAATGAATGATGTCCCATTTTCAAACAATCAAGCACACTGACGCCATTTACCGTTAACTTCAAAATATCGGCAATGGGTAACGATGCAGCATTTGATGATGCAGTATCAACTTCTAAGTTAGCCAAGCGGTTCGTAGTTAAATAGCGGTCATCTTGTTCAGTTGACGTATCAAGAATGCTCGAACTTTTACTGCTAGAATGAGTTAACTTTCCAACATGAGTAGCAAAGCTAATATCACTAGCTTTACTAGTCCATCGATTTAACCAAGCTACCGCTTCATGTTCGTTAGAATTAGTGATAACAAACTCTTGATACTCTTTCTTTAAATCTAATAGCTGTTGATCGACAACGTCATCATCCACCAAAGCAATCAAACTTTTATATTTATTTTGCTGAAATTCTAATGAAGGCTGCTCTTTAGACTTTTTAGATTTTTCAATATCTTTGATGGCATCCTTCTCTTGGCTTATTTTTTTTATAACAACTAGCATACGTTCAATTATTGCGCCGTTGGTAACCACACCTTGTTTGTTCTTTTTAGATTTGGCTTTTAAAAACTCTTCCTCTTTATTGTCTCTACGCGTTTTCACGTACGCGATAATTTCATCAGCTAATGCTAGTGATATTTCTTCATTGATCATTCGTATTCATCCTTTTTTAAAATTTTATATACGCCAAGCATTCGGTGGCATTGCCATTGTTCAGCAGAATTTTCATCAAGTTTTCTCAGTGATAAGTGGGTAAATTTTTCCAACACTCGATCTTCAGTATTGTTCAAATCTTTGACAAGTCTCTCTACTTCTTCCTTTAAATGAAACTCTCCCCAAACTACATTTCGTAAACCTATTACTAACTGTTCAGGCTGCCTTGCAATGTCTGTAGTATTTTCAAATTTAGTGGGGAAGGTTTTAAATATTTTCTTTTGCCAAACAGCTCTCCCTGTTCGAGTAAATGTGAGCCTAAAATCGTCGTTGGGGGTAGATTGTCTAAAGGGTTGCAGGCGTTGAATTTCGCCACACCAGGTCGCCTCATTATTCCACCACTGTGCGGCATGGTTGGGCTGATTGACGTTACCAACTAAACGCAAGGTTTGCGCACAATGTTCCAACTCGTTAAAAGATTGGAAGCGTGGGGGACTTTCCTTGGTTAAAGAAAGGGTATTTGGTGCTTGAATTCTGACTATTGCATTAATAACATCAAATTCATCAGCTTCTAATAAATCACTTAAATCTCTGCTGGCATAGCCTAACTTTATCGATTCAAAACCCGGTTTTTCAAAACAAGGGGCTTGTCCTTTTAGCCCTTTAAAATTTTTAGATAAAATATGAATGTTCTCGCAGGGAGGAACTTGCTGACGATGGCGCTGAACTCGACCTGCCAGTTGAATAACTGATCGCATAGAGCTTGGTTCAATAATGGCCCAATCATAATCATGGTCCCGTCCTACTTCCGCAACGGCTGTTGCCAGCACTACAAAAATATGATTTTTCTCAACGTGATTTTCTACAATATTTTTAATGCCACTTTGTTCTAGCCATTCTTTCTCGTTATGCCGCGATAATGCGCCATCCAATTGCTTTTCTATCTTTGACCGATGTAATAATGGGAATTGGCTGTGATATACACAATAATGGATCAAAGTGTCTTCCGGTGCATTTTGTGCCAACAAACACTTTGCCACTTGTACTAGTGGATCTATGTTTGCCATACGAACAAGGCCTATCGTCACTTTTTTGTCAGCCACCGTCACCGCAAGTTGTTGATGAAGTATTTCTATAGATTGTCTGATCACCGTCGCCATCCACCTGGTTGGCGTATGGTCTGGATTTGACGTGATCGAAATAAGCTTTGCTTTTCGAAGTGGGCTTGTTTTGTTTTTCAGGTTTTTAATACGCTTGGTTACAAAGCCATTATGTATATCTTCATATGAAGAGGAATCCGCGATTAATGCTGATTGTGGCCGTTTAAATTCATCAAACCATGCGCAACATACTTGAGCTGTTTCGCCATGTTCGCCATTGACTTGCGTATAGTGCTTTCTACCGGCTTGATAGGCCAAAAAGAGCGAACTCGCTAAGGCTGGAGAAATGGTGGCTGTTGATAACAATACTCTGCTGCCGAGCATGCCAGCCCAATTAACCAATCGACACAACGCTGGTAAATCTTCTAGACCAAAATCATCTGGTTCATCAAGCACTAAATCAGATGTTAATAATCGTAACATGGGCGCAATTTGGCGACCGCCACGAATCCCTTCATTGGCAGGCATTAAATAATCAATTGTGCTCACTAAAACAGGAGCCTGTACCAGCTTTAATATTTTTGGGTCATGCTTGAACCATTCGGCACAAGTTCCATTATAAATGGGTAAATCTTCTATCAGAGTCATTTCATCTTTTAATAAAGATTCTGCCGATTCACTGCCCATTTTTTGTTGCTCTGTTTCTTCTGGCGAGCGTGATTGTTGATGAAGATCTTTAACTGCCTGAGAACCAATCAATACAGCGAGTTCATTGTGACTAAGCTTTAGATTTTCTATTAATGCGTCACCCGTTTGTAACGTTAATGTTCTGAGCCCTAATGCAACGCTAAAACGGCATGTTTCTTCTTCGGCTAAGCCGTACATAATACGTGCGTTGGCAAGAGTTTTTCCTTTTCCGGTTGATGCCATGCAAACGCCGAAAAAACCATGTTTTTTGGTATCGTCCTTAATAGATAGTGCCAAGTTGTAAGCATTATCCTGCCATCCAAAACCTTCCTGATAATCGCGAGGAACTTTATCGCTAAATGATCGATTGTGTTTTAATGGCGGCAATTCATCTCTTAACATAGGTAATGCCATAGCAATATCACATGCATTAATACCAACGGCTATATTGTGCTCATCAAGTTTTTGTTTCCGATATTTTTTGCCATGTTTATCTTTATCCGTATTGGCATAAGCATGATAATTTCTATCTTGCCATTCTGGCGATGTTTCTTTTTTTGATGAGTAATAATGATCAGATAACATCAAAGATAAACGTGCTAGATGAGCAGTAAAATGCTGATCAAACCAATCCTGGGTAAACATACGGTCACAGCGCAATATTTTTTTAGCGACAATACTGACTTGTGTTTGCCAATGAGCACTTTTCAAAGGAGTACCGTATGGAAAATACCAGTTTTTATCAATTACACTTTTCTGCCAATCAACATTTAAACACTGCGGCGAATTCCAACACGCCTCAAAACTATCACTTAACCATTTATCCATATTCTCAAATGTTGGTGGGTTATATTCATTTTTTGGATACTGCGGCAGTTTATGGTGGGAGACAATCAACCAAGCAACCAATTTTGCAACAGGAGGCAATATTTTAAAAGGATTGGTTGGATTTACATCAATGCCATCTCTTAGTGACGCAAGATGACCAAGCATTTTATCTTCAGCAGTGTTATCTATATTGGCCAGATCTTCTAGCCAGTCTTTATCGTCTCTTCCGCCAATAAATGCCTGAAAAATGCGCAGTGAAACCCATTCATGGCGGTGTGGCTCATAAGCCGTGCCGGTAAATTCTGGTTTTAGTTTTTCTTGAAACAGCGCCATAGCCTTACCCACATCATGAAACAAGCCAGCTAAGTGCGATAAAAGTGATATGACTTTTGTATTTAGAAAAAAAATCTCCTCAGTAATTAATGATTTAGAAGTTATATTCACCGGCACAACACCCTGTTCATCAAACTTATTTTTATTCCCAACCACCCATAAAAACTGGCTTCTGGATCGGCTCCTGATCCAGTGGCAGGACACGGCGGTGCTTTTGCTGGCAGACTGGCGCAGCATTTTTTTGACGGTATTTAGACCTGCTTCGGTGATAACGGTCTGCCAGGTGTTGTCGCCGATGCGATTGGCAAAGGCGTCGAGCACCCGCCTTGTTTTCTTGAGGGCATTTTTTTCGCACTGGGAGATAAAGGTCACCATCATGTCAGGTCACCTTTTTCTTACTGGATGGTTTTCCGCAGTATATCGCTATCATGTTACTTTTTTTTCGATGCTCTGTTTATGGCCAGGGGGTAAAAAGTGATTCGATGTAACTACTTTGCCACCGGTTTTTTCTTCAAGTTCCTTGCGGGCCTTTTGCGCAATATTGCCCCCGGTTTTGGCCGCACTTTTGTTTTCATTAAACCCTGTCGCCTTTTTACTTTCTGCAATTTGACGAGTGGATAATTCCGCCAAGGCGGTGAAAAACAACTCTCCCTCACTCATGTGATCGCGCAGATTCTGACTTGTAAGATGTTTCAGTTCCTTATGCTCCTTCACGCCAATACCGGACCACTCCTGATGGATGGCCACATCTGTCAAACGTTGCTTGCCGTCCGTAGCGGTCATTCGCAACTGGTGACAATTTGTCACCAGTTGACTTCCTTCTCCTGTTAACCTCTGTTTGAGCTTATTCCAGTATTTCCGGGCAGTCTGATAATCAGGCTGCTGGGACAGAATACGCACAATATCAACGACTGAAAACCACCAGATTTCAGCCTCTTCATCGTAGATACGACGAATCTGGTAGTCTTCAAATAAAGTCATATCCGTTTTCATTTGAATTCCTCCCTTGGTGTTAGGGCCAAGTCCTTGACCTGATCAAACATCACATCCAGCGCCTTGTGATCGGCAAAGGCCTGCAGGCATTGCTGGCGGAACTCCTGTTCCGTGGCGTTTTCCTTGGCGCAGATAAAGGCCCACGGCAAAACGATGGCGTCTTTGACCAAGTCGGCAACATCAAAAACCAGAGCGCCACGTCTGGTTTTGCCGTGCATGACGGCAAAACCGTGAGGTATACCCAATACCCAAAGCGTGGAGGCCGCAAGTCCATAGGCAAGATAGTTGCCATGGTTGAGAAAGCCGTTGGCCTTGTCGCTAGCTTCACGTTCACGGACAAAGTCGGTCAGGTTATTTTGTCGAGCGGCAAATTTATAGAGTTGTTTGGTCAGATTGGCTTCGGTGGCCAACAGATAGGTGGTTTTTGTGGCGGTGGCGATTTGAGCGTCACAGGCATCCAGGGCATCGCCAATGGCTGGGTCGCCGGCATCAAAACCAGCCAGGATCAACTCACGGTCGCGGCCCCAGACATGACGTAAAAAGTCGATACGAGCGTGTTGCAATGCCTTGGCGGTTTGCAGACGCTGTTCATCGTCAAACCAGAAAGAAAGCCAGCCTTGCAGGTATTCCGTGGGCCGATATTCGCCCTGCGGGGTCAGCCATTCGATCTCATTGCCCATGTAAAGCGGCGTGCCGCCACCTCCGCAAAAACCAATAAGCACGCCGGCCTGGGCCAGCATGCGCACCGCAGCCTGGGTGATGGAAGTGCCTGTACCCAAGAGTATTACGGTGGTATTGGCAATGGGAATATTAAAATAGAGATTGTCTTTTTTGGCTTCGGTGAGATACAGCACCCGGCCATCTTTTTGCATGACCCGGCAATGCTCCAGGTAGTACATATTGGCCCGCTTGGAATGCAGAATTGTTTTTAAGTCTGAGGGAGAGAAATCGTCCATTTTTACCCCTTTCGGTAGGCGACGCAAGCCGGGGACCATTTCCCCAGTAACGCTGTCATCCTTTTACTTCTTACCTTTCAGCCTCTTCCTGCTCTCTGGCTCGGCCAGACAGTTTTCCGCCGTAACCACCTTTTCCCCTGTTTCCTGTTCCAGCCTTGCCCACGCTTCCTCGGCAATACGGCTACCCTTGCGGGCGTCAATCCCACAATCCCTGAGCCCTTGGTCATTTTGTCGGTAGGTGATTGCGGCAGTGGCGGCTTCACCCAACATGGAAAAAATCGTACCAAGATCGGTCTTGCAGGCTTGCCGGTTTTTCTGCTCCTGCCCAACCCTCGCCAACCAGCGCTTGAAAATTTCCGCCGTGGGTGAAGGAACAGACTGCACAATCCGAAAAACCCCCTCCAGGGTGGCGGTCTCCTCCTGGCATTTCCGGCCACTCACGGATTCCACATCCAAGCACAGACAAAGCTCCGACAAATCAGCTCCGGTGGCAGCCAACTCCCGTTGTTGCAGACAACGCCAATATTCGCGAGGATTAACGCTGTCAGTCAAGGCCGCCACCACATCGACCGCGACAAAATGCCACTCGCCGTCATGCAGGACACGCCTTATTTTAGTGTCATCAGACAGTACCGGTATTGTTGCCAAGTCCATTCCTTTTAACAGCTTCATCCCAACCATGCCCTCCAGATAACCTGATCGAAAACCGGCACCTTCATTTCCCGGCAAACCCGCATCGTGTGGCCGGTACCTCCCTTCATGGGATCAGCGGCATTGACAAAGAACAACCCCGCATCCGCCGGAGCGAGCCCGTGGTCAAGTGAGCCGATCACTTTTACGGTATCACGCATAAGGTAACGGGCCTTCGCCGACAAGGACGGTATCCGCTTGCGGTTGTTCATCATCGCCGCGCAACCAGGGGAGGCTGAAATGGCTGTCTGTACCGCCTGCTCTGCAACTGCTTCCGACATTTCCGTCATGGCACAGAAGGATGCTCCCTGGGCAATATTTTTCTTTTTATGCCCAGCATACGGCAGCACATACTGGAGTCGTGTCGGATCAACCTGAACGATTCCTTCGGCAAAAGCCGTATCTGTTCCATCCGCGTTACCGGTTCTAAAAACAGCATGCGGAAAGGTCCTGGCAAGCCAGACTCCACAGGCAACGACAATGGCCCTATCCGCTTCCGGCAGGGAGCGAACCCCTTCCACCAGAATGACAGGGCGTTTTTTTCCGTTCATAGACTGGGTAAACTCAGAAGACTGCATGGGCCTGGTTTTCCTTATTCTGTTTTTAAAAAACGGGGAGCACGCAGCGTAAATGATCCGCGGGAATGATGAGTTTTTTCCTTTTGTCGCTTAGTTCTACTTTGTCATATTATACGTGATGCATCACACTTCCTGCTGGATAATTCTGTTTGCTTGTAGGGGCGAATTTATTCGCCACCACCTGCCGTTTTATTTTACCTTCAGGGCGAATAAATTCGCCCCTACAAAATATGAAACCTGAATTTTTCAATCACCTTAAGGGATGAATGTGTTAACCCAGGTAATGTGACAAAGCCGCCCGGGCAATTAAACGGCCATGTTATTTTTTACAGGCGGCTTAGATACCATGGCAACCACACTTCCTTGATTATTTTTAACATCATACCCGACTGGTGGCTCAAAATATGACCCAGAGCATTTTTTTATTTTCCATACTGCTTTTCATACTGCCGCAGGGCAACTATCAACCTTTCCTTGATCTCGCGGCGCAGTTCAGCCGGGGCCATCACCTCGACATCCGGGCCGTAGCGCAGGATATCCAGCACCAGTTCACGGGAGTCGCCGTAGGGCAGACTGAGCTGATAGGAACCATCATCCAGCCAGCTTCCCTGCTGTTGCGGGTGCCATTGTTCCTCGGCCACCCAGCGGGCGCGCTGCGCGGTAAATCGCAGGACGGCGGTCTGCGTCGCCGGGCCGGAAAAAATGCCGAAGGAGCCGCTGTAATAGCGGTCCAGCTCGTCATCCGGGATTTCCATCG
>JAHYJD010000188.1 GCA_019429365.1 Bacteroidales bacterium
AGTGCACCCGGTTCATAGAGGCCAGATCGGCCGCATGAAACGACTGAATGCCAATGCTCAACCTATTTATGGGCGTTTGCCGCAGGGCTTCCAGTTTTTCGAAAGTAAGGTCATCGGGATTGGCCTCCAGGGTGATCTCATTGCCCTGGTCATAATCAAAATATTCAGACAGCCGCTCAAAGATGCTGTTCAGTTCGCTAATGCTCAAAATGGAAGGCGTGCCTCCGCCCAGGTAGATGCTGTCGAGCCGGAATTTTCCTCCGGGCATTTTTGGTTTTCCAAAAAAATCGTGGCGCAGCTCGATCTCTCTTAGCAAACTGGCCAGAAAACCTTCCTTATGCCGCTGCGACACAGAAAAGTGGAAGTTGCAGTAGTGGCAGGCCTGCCGGCAAAACGGGATATGAATGTAAATTCCGGCCATGAATGGGTTGTTAAATTTAAACCCAAAAGTAATGATTCAAGGGCAGGGTGACAAGCCACTGTTTTAATATCCCCAAGCTTTGGTTTGAAAAGCAATTTATTCTTCGGGCCAGAACATGACCACGAAAAACAAAATCGAAGTTATGGAAAACATTATTTCCATAAAGGGAGATGAAAACTCAATAAAAATAAGCCACAGGTATCCGAAAAAAACCGGAAAGCGCGTGAGCATTTTAAACGTTCCTTTCCTGATAGTTTTGCGCTGAAAAAACAAGCGGCCCAATGAGAGCAAGCAGATCAGGTTGATAATGAAAACATAATCGCGGTCGAAATTAGCCGATTGGGGTGTAAAAAGCGAATACAGCACAAAACCCAGAAATACCATTGCACTCAGCGCTAACATAAAATTATCGGCCGGCCTGAAAACCTTATATTCAGCAGGTTTTACCACATCGGTCTCAAAGCGGTCAAAAGCTTCCTTGTTAACTATTTTTACAGACATGCGGTTCCTGAAAAGGGCATCTATTATATTTAGAATGGGGTTTCCCCTGGTTTCAATAGTTACCACGGCATAAGCCTGATCAAAAGAATCAGATTTTTCAAGGAAAAGTTTTCTCCCGTGCTGGTCATTTCTGAACCGCAGCCATTCTTCATTTTCCACATTTATTTCAAGGGGTTGCAGGTGGTGCAACACATACCTAATTCCGCTCGAAGTCTTGATCTTCACCTTCGCATTAGTATAATAATACTGCGGAAAAGCACTTTTCAAAACAAGCTTATTCATATCGATAAATTAAAAATTATGCTTCCGTGGCACGGCATTCACACGCAACCCCAGGCCGATCATATCGTTGGTGAACAGGCTTTCGCCGGTTTCTTTTTCGTTTTGTCGGCGGGCCAGGTAGCGCGCATCCACAAACCAGCCTGGACGGAACTGGTAGCTGGCGCTCAGCTCACCCAGCAGCACACTGATCTGGCGGCCCTGCAGAAAGGTATTGTTGAAATCGCCGGGGCGGTCGCGGTAGTCGCGAAAAATATTGCCGCCATAATTCACCCCGCCCACATCGGTGCCCTGGGTGTATGAGAACAGCGCGGCGCTGACCTCCAGGTTTTTCATTGGCCGGTAGCGCCCCATAAAGGCCCATTCGGCCAGGTTGGCGCCCACCGGATGGGCTAGCGGCTGGCTGTAATGCGAGTAGCTGGCACCCGGGCGCAAACCTGAGCCATAGGTATCGTAATGCTGATAAACAAACGGCCTGATCAGGTTCACTTCACCCTGAAGGTCAAGGTCCTTTATGCCAAAAAGGTCAGCAGTTTTCACGCCCAGCTGAAGGCCAAACTTATTGCGGTGCGAAGCAAACCCGCTGTATTTGCGCTCCTTGCGCAGTCCAATACGCACCAGCATCGAATCCACATCGCTTCGGATATCATTCAGGTAAAATTCGTTCACCAGTAATTGCCCATAAACCCCAAGTCCGCGGGTAATAAGGTATTCCCAGTTCATGCCCACGGTCACCTTGTCAGGATCGCCCACATGGTGCTCAATGGCGCGGTAAAAGATCACCGGATTGAAATAATGCCAGTCCATGCCTCTTTTATTCAGGCTGTCAGAGCCCCCAACCATCACATTTTCAAAGAAACCCAACTGAAAATTTCGGGTTATTTGAAAGGAAAGCTGGTGGGTAATGGCATATTTTGGATCATAAGCATTCCCCCCCAGCGAGCGGATCGGATAATCCAAAAGGTTCGCATAAAGGTTCTGGTAGTGAAACCATTTATAACGGGTATTGATCTTCAGGAAAAGATAGTTGTTGGCGTAATCCGAAAGCAGCAGCGAACGGATGCCATGCCCGCTGAAGTTGCGGTCCTGTCCGAACTGGAATCCAATGTTTTCGGTGGCCTGAAAGGCGATATATCCCCTTGCGGTAAAGAAGTCCACGCCCCCCTCGCCAAAGCCCTTGGTCCAGCCTTCGCCGGGTACAGCGCCACGGTGCCACTGCATCTGCCGCCGAACATAGTCGGGAAAGCGCGCCTGGT
>JAHYJD010000064.1 GCA_019429365.1 Bacteroidales bacterium
AGTTCATAGAAAAACGCTCACCGCGCTCGAAAAGATTAATCAGCAGCAGGTTGAGCTGACCTGTCAACTGCAGGCGGTTGTCGTCGAGGGTATTGCTCGAAACCCCGGCAATGCCATCAAAACGGTTGGCGGGTTGCCTCCTTACTGGTATGCTGAGCTTTGCTTTTCCGGGAGTAAATTGGAGGGCAGGATCGCCGTTTAACCTTAAAAAAGCAAGATCAGATAAACGTGCAGCAGCCTCCCTTGCTTTTTCTTCGCTGTAGGCGCTGCCAGCCCTGATGCCCGTGTGCCCGGCAATAAATCCCTGCGAAAGGTTCACGTTTCCCGATAATTCAAGGGTATCGAAAACAATAAAAAACGAAGGATCAACTCTTAGGGCTGCATTCAGTGAATTTTCTAGTAACTCCAGGCTGTCGTTCATTAAGCTGGCAAAAGGATAGCCCCGGTTCTCGTACCAACCAATGATCTTTTGGTTGACTTCCCGGTAACGGTTAAATGGTAAGGCATCTCCTGAAAAATACTGCTCAATTCTGAGAGTGCGTAATGCTTCCTGGCTGATGTTTGCATTACGCAATTTCCACTGAAACATTGGGCCGGTGTCGATCACTGCTGTGAAACCTGCACTGTCTGCAAGGATATTCTGCAAATTCGCCCCCAGGAATCCCGCCTCAAACACTTTGAACATTAGCGTATCAATCCCTTTTTGAAGAGTAAGACTGTCGGGATAAAACCGTGGCTTGGTGATTTCCGGGGGAAGGGTTTGGGAAATATCTGCACTTTTTATGCTGAGCCTTATAAGGTCTTGTCCCTGAGTGGCCAGGGCTGACATAAAAAGTATGATCAGCACAGCATATCGCATAGAGGGTCAGTTGTCGAGTTGCCAGTCGATGGGTGTTACGCCTTGGGTTGCCAACAAATCGTTGGTTTTTGAGAAATGGTGGCAGCCAAAGAAACCACGTGAGGCCGACAAGGGAGAAGGGTGGGGGGCTTTCAGCACATGATGGCGTGTAGTGTCGATCAGGATTTGCTTGGCTCCGGCATAATTGCCCCAAAGCAGAAAAACCAATCCTGATCTTTTTTCCGACAAGGCTTTTATGGCTGCATCAGTAAATCTTTCCCAGCCTTTGTTCTGGTGGGAGCCTGCCTGGTTCGCCCTAACGGTGAGGGTTGCGTTTAGCAGCAACACGCCTTGGTGGGCCCACTTTTCGAGGTTGCCATGGGCAGGCGGCAATAAACCCAGATCGCTCTCAATTTCCTTGAAAATATTAATGAGTGAAGGGGGTTTGACAACGCCCCTGTTTACCGAAAAGCACAGCCCGTGAGCCTGCCCGGGGCCATGGTAGGGATCCTGCCCCAGTATAACCACCTTAACTTTGTTGAATGGCGTGTGGTTGAAGGCCGAAAAAATAAGTGGCCCGGGTGGGTACACTGTAAACTTTTTTTTCTCCTCTACCAGAAATGCCTTCAATTGCTGAAAGTATGGCGCACTGAATTCGTCGGCCAATACCTCTTTCCAGCTTTCTTCAATCACGGGATTAACGGGCTTTTCGCTCATAATTTCAGGATTGGATTTCGTTCTGCTGGGTTTTAATGAAGCTGGCAAACTCCTTGAGATTAAGGCCTCCGAAATTTCCTGAACTCATAAAAAGAAAGCAGGCTTGTTTGCGGGCAAGAATTTCCAGCCTCATGAGAAGCTTCGAAGTGTCGGTAAACACCTCCAAACCTTTTTTGTTAAAAGCCTGGCGCACAGTTTCAGGGTCGAGTTCGGGCAACTTTTTCATTTCAATGGCATGGGGACTAAAAAATACTATGGCAACATCGGCTGCGTCCATGGCGCCTTCATACTGATGAAGGAAATCCTGATTCAGACTGCTGAAGGTATGCAACTCCATGCAGGCTACCAGCGTTTTGTCAGGATATTGCTCCTTAGCGGCTGCAGTTGTGGCTTTTAGCTTGGAAGGGGCATGGGCAAAGTCGCGAAAAATGACCGTGCCGTTTTGCTCAAAAACTTTTTCTAGTCTGTTGCTGGCTCCTTTAAAAGTGGCCATGGCCTCAAAAAACATTTCGTTGCTAACTCCCAATTGCTGGCAAACCAGTCGGGCACCATTAATATTCATTAAATTATGCTTTCCAAACACCTGCAAGGGGTATTTTTCCTGGCCCAGAATGTAATAGGTTTTCCCCCCAAGTATCTCATATTCGGGCAGTCCGTAAGGATACAGGTTTAAACTTGGATTTATTTCTTCTTTGCATAAATCATTCAGCACCTGGTCTTCCTGGCAATAAATCAATTTTCCATTTTCCTCGGTCACCCTGATAAACTGCCTGAATTGTTCCAGATAGTTTTCGAAAGTAGGAAACACATTTATGTGGTCCCAGGCAATGCCGCTGAGCAGGGCAATATGTGGCTTGTAAAGGTGGAACTTGGGCCTGCGGTCGATGGGCGAACTCAGGTATTCGTCACCCTCCATAATCATAAAAGGTGCATTTTCGGTAAGTCTTACCATTACCTCAAAACCTTCGAGCTGCGCCCCAACCATGTAATCGATGTCGATTTTATGATATTGCAGTACGTGCAAAATCATGGAGGTGATGGTGGTCTTGCCATGGCTTCCGCCAATTACCACGCGGGTCTTTTCTTTCGACTGTTCATAAAGAAACTCTGGATAAGAAAATATGGGCAGCCCCAGCTCTTTTGCCTTTTTCAGTTCAGGGTTGTCGGCCCGCGCATGCATGCCCAGGATAACCGCATCGAGGCCCGCATGCAACTTTTCGGGAAACCAGCCAAAAGCCTTTGGGAGCAATCCGTAATTTTGTAGGCGCCGGCGCGAGGGATCAAAGATCTCATCGTCGGAGCCGGTAACGCGATAACCTTTTTTATGCAGGGCAATGGCCAGGTTATGCATGGCGCTGCCCCCAATCGCAATGAAATGCACGTTCATGGGGCAAGTGATTTTGTGAGGTGTGTAAAGTTAGTTTTTTTTGATAAAACCTGCGCCTGCCTGCCTTATTGTTGGCCTGCCCGAAATTTATCAAGGGATTTTTATCTTTGCAAATTACAACACTTTTGCTGTTTTTGGGTTATATAGCTTAGTGTGATAACTAATTCAGTGACATGAAACTTTTTCCAATCTTAGCAGAGCATTTCAAAATGGACGGGGGAGCCTGCTTTGGGGTGGTGCCTAAAACCATTTGGCAAAAATTTCTGCCGGCCGACGAGAATAACCTGGTGAAGCTTTCTTCGCGCTGCCTGCTGGCCGACACCGGAAACCGGCTGATTCTTATAGATACCGGGATGGGCAACAAACAGAGCGAGAAATACTTCAGTTTTTTTCATCGCTTTGGCGAAGAAAACCTGGAATCTTCATTCCGTAAATTCGGGTATTCTTTCGATCAGGTAACCGATGTAATCCTTACCCATTTGCATTTCGACCATGTGGGGGGTGCGGTAAAAAAGGGTGAACAACCTGATACTTTTGAGGCTGTTTTTCCCAATGCCAACTACTATGTTAGTAAGGCGCAGTGGGACTGGGCCCAGGATGCAAACCCCCGCGAAAGCGCATCCTATTTTCCGGAAAATTATTTACCCCTTTTTGAAAACGGACAGCTGGAGTTTATTCATGATGAAGGCCCCTTCTGTGAAGGGATCTTTCTGGAAATAAAAAACGGACATACCCGGGGTCTCATTGTGCCGGTTATCGACTACAAAGGCCGTAAGGTAGTTTTTACAGGCGACTTTATTGCACAGGTACACAATCTTCCCCTGCCTTATGTGCCCGGGTTTGATGTGGAGCCCCTGGTGTCGATGAAAGAAAAGGAAGAATTCCTCGAAAGAGCGGTGGAGAATAATTACGTGCTTTGTTTCCAGCACGACCATTTCAACGAGTGCTGCAACCTGGTGCGCACCGACAAAGGCATACGCCAGAAAGATTTATTTACTCTTGCTGACCTCTAACCATAAAATATGAAAGAAAAAGCCTTGCAATATCACGAACAATTTTCTGGCCTCACGCCCGAAGAAATTTTGCGCAAAGTGCTCGATTGGCATTCCGCGAAAGCGGTATTCAGCAGCAGCCTGGGTGCCGAAGATCAGGTGATCACCCATATGCTGATGCAGATCGATAAGAAGGCTTCGATCTTCACGCTCGATACCGGCCGAATGTTTCCCGAAACCTACGAGTTGATTGAAAAGACCGAGGCCCGATACGACTTCCGGATTAAAGTTTTTTTTCCTGATTACCAGGCAGTGGAGCAAATGGTGCAGAGCCGTGGCATCAACCTTTTTTACCACAGCATCGAGAACCGAAAGCTGTGCTGCCATATCCGCAAAATTGAACCACTGAAAAGGGCTCTTAAAGGTAATGAGGTGTGGATTACCGGATTGAGACGCGAGCAGTCGCCTACACGGCAGGATTTGCAATATGCCGAATGGGATTCGGCAAACCGCATCATAAAGGTTAACCCTTTGCTCGACTGGACCGAACAGCAAGTTTGGGATTACATTCGCGAGAAAAAAATTCCATATAACACCCTGCACGACAAAGGTTTCCCCAGTATTGGCTGCCAGCCATGCACCAGGGCCGTTGAACCCGGCGAGGATGTGCGCGCAGGACGATGGTGGTGGGAAAATCCAGACACCAAGGAATGTGGATTACATAAGCGCTAACAGGCACCTGAACGCCAGTTTAAATAATTAAGAAAACTTTTGTCAGGTGTGGTTTTTGCCATTACTTTTGCATTTTCCAATTTAATAAAAATAGTCAAATTGGGTCATAGCGGCAAAAAGGAACTTAACCAGAATTCGGGCGATAAAAGCCCTGCTGAAGAAACAGAACGCTATAAGATTCTGTTTCAGAAAGCACCCCTTGTGCAGTTGTTGGTAAACCCCTGCAATAATACCATTCTCGATGCCAACCGCGCCGCGGCCAATCTATACGGGCGCGAAGATGCCGCTTTATTAATAGGTCAGGATCTGCTCGGGTTGCACCCCGCACAGGCCGGGCTAATGAAAGAAAGCCTGAAAGAAGCTTTGCGTCAGGGTGAAAGTCACTTTTCTTTTACATTCCAAAGCACCGCCAACGGTCCTGTGGATCTGGCACTTTTTGCCGGGAAAATTGCCCTGGGAAAAAACGAACTGCTTTTTGTAAATATCCAGGATATTTCCGAAACCAAAAAGGCTGAAAGGATACTGACCCAGAAAAATAACGAGCTTCAAAAAACCAAAGCTGAGCTCGACCATTTTGTTTACAGCACCTCCCATGAGTTGAGGGCGCCACTGGTATCAGTACTGGGGCTCATCAACCTGTTGGAGACCGAGACCAATGAAAACGAGCATGTTACGTATGTGAGACTGATGAAAGAAAGCATAAGCAAGCTCGATCTGATTATTCACGATATTATCGATTATTCGAGAAATGCCCGTTTCGAGGTGAATGTTTCTCCAATAGATTTTGATTTTCTGCTCGAAAAAACCATCAACAACCTTCAATACCTCCCACAGATCCAAAAGATTGATTTACGACTGAAAGTAAGCAATACCGGGATATTCTGCTCTGATAAGCGCAGGGTAGAGGTCATTCTCAGTAACTTGATATCGAATAGTTTAAAGTTTTTTAATCCCGAAGCCGACCAGCCCTATGTGGAGATACTGGTTCAGGTAAGCCCCCATCAGGCAATAATCCGGGTGGCGGACAATGGTCGGGGTATTCCGGAAGCACACCTGCCAAGGATATTCGAAATGTTTTTCAGGGGTTACGAACAAAGTACAGGCAGCGGTATTGGGCTTTATATTGTTAAAGAGATTGTAGAAAAGCTCAATGGCCATATGCAGGTTGAATCAACCGAAGGGCAGGGAAGCGTGTTTACTGTTAATATTCCTAATCATCCTCAATCCAATTGACATAATGGCTGTTAAAAACCTCCTCCTTATTGACGACAGCGACATTGACAACATGGTAAACCGCAAAATTGTGGAGAGATGCCATTTTGCTGAAAATATCACGGTTAAGAAAAATGCACGTGCCGGGCTTGAATATCTAAACGATACCCTGGGCAGTAACCCCGCCCTGCTGCCGGAATTAATTTTCCTGGATATTCGAATGCCCGATATGGACGGCTTTGGTTTCCTCGAGATTTTCCAGTTCCTGGATCCGGCCATCAGGCAGCACTGTAAAATCGCCATGCTTTCCTCCTCTATCGATGCCGACGATTACCGCCGGGCCGTTGAAAACCCCTTTGTGATAAGTTTTGTAAACAAGCCCCTTTCGGTTCAAGCCCTACAGGAAATCACGCGCTGAGGCTTATCCTTGATCCCAATCTTTTTTCTAAAAAAAAACCTCCCCGTAATTTAACCCGGGTGTTTTGTGTGGTATAAAACGGTTGATTTTGCCCTTTCGGGGAAAGGGCCCCTGTACCTATATTTGTGGGCTGTTATTGGTTTAAAATCAAACCTGCATGAGCAAATTCCGAATGATAGTCAGCCCGCTTGCATCAGAAGGCTACCTCGTAAAACTGGTAAGCTTTAAAGGGGCAATGGTGAAAACGGTTTTCTTAGGCAAAAGTTTGGAGATTCCTCGCATTGAAAAACTAATCAGCACCTATGCCGGTGCATTGCAGACCAATAATGCCTGACCATATAAACAAAAAAAGACTGCCCGGACAAAGCAGTCTTTTTTTTAACTATAAAGCGACCCAAGGCCTGAGCCTTTCTAACTCTGATACCTCCCCTTTCAGATCAAAACTACCCGGAAAAACTACTAATTCAAAGTTTGTCCGACAAGTTGAATGTTAATAACCCCCGGGTTAATTTTGACAACGGATATTCCGGAGAACTCCGCCGCTAAGGTTCCGCCCGGGTCGCTTATTTCTTTGTAATCCAGCCTTTCAAAAAACCTAATATATTCTAAAAGAATATGTATCAAAGTTAATACTTCCAAAAGGACTGAGCAATTCGTTAATTTACTAAAATTTGTATTAGTAAATACCCTTATGTTTTAGGGTTTAAACGATTGATCAAAAATACCTTTCGCATTCATTGCTAAGTGGTTAATGAAATTTTTGTTCAGATATTCACTTCGGAAATCTATCAAAAAAAAGGAGTCGGATTTTTCGGCAAATTAACTTAATTTTTTTGGCAAAATTTCGTTAAACACTGTCGTTCCTCCGTCCACCTTAATAATTGATCCGGTAATCCACGAGGCTTTGTCCGAAAGCAGGAAATGAACCATTTCGGCTATATCGTCCGGTTTTCCTATCCTGCCTATGGGGTATTTGGGTTCAGATTTTTGAAGCATTTGTTGGTACACTTCCTGGCTGGGTACCACTTTGCTGTCGAGGTGTAAGTGGGTTTCCACCAGGCCGGGATTTACGGCATTTACCCTTATTTTGTATGGGCCCAGCTCGCCTGCCAAAAACTCAGTAAGCATATCCACCCCGGCTTTCGACACCGAATAGGCAATGCTTCGGCCGGGCACGCGCGAAGCAATGGACGAAATGTTTACTACGGAGGCTCCTTTGGCGTTGATCAGAAGGGGCAAAAGTGTTTGGGTTAACAAGTAGGGTGCATTGAGATTAATGTCGAGGTTTTCTTTCCACAACTCGAAGCCAATATCTTGTATGCCTCCTGCCGTAAGCATCCCAGCATTGTTTACCAGTCCGTGCAACTTCCCGTATTTCTCGTTAATAACATCAAAAATTCCTTTGCAGTCGGTGGGCTGGCTCACATCGCCTTTAATGAAATCTACTTTGCCTTTCAGCCCCGGCTTTTCTTGCAATGCCCTTTCAATTTTGGCCTGGCTGCGGCTTAGTGAAATTACCTGGTAGCCACCTTCCTTTGTGAGCAGATCGGCAATGGCCAATCCAATACCTGAACTTCCGCCAGTTACTAAAATATTTTTCATGTTTTATCTTTTTGTCAAATATCGGCAATTCTGAGCACGATTTTGCCAAATTGCGACTGATTTTGCATGTGATCAAAGGCAGCCTGCACTTCCTCCATGGGAAATACCCTGTCAACAATAGGAGTGACAATATATTCAGTCACAAATGACAGCATTTGTTCAAAATCGATGGGCGAACCCATGGTGGTGCCCAAAATGGAAGCCTGCTTCCAAAAAAGTTGTGCCGGAACCATTTCAGGAATTTTCCCAGCTGTACCGCCAAAGTTAACAATCTTACCACCAGTTCTTAATAATTTTAAGAGCTGAAGGAATTCAGGTCCGCCGGCACTGTCAATAACCAGATCGAAGCCTTCTGGTTCCATTTCAAGCAAAAGGTCGGTCCAGTTTTCAGCAGTGTACAATACGCCATTCATAGCGCCCAAAGAAACAGCCTGCTGAATTTTTTCCTGTGAACTACTGCTTACATAAGTCAATGCCCCTGTTTTTACTCCGAATGAGAGTAAGAAGCTGGCAACACCGCCGCCAATTCCTGTGATCAGGATTTTTTCGCCTCGCTTGAGTCCTCCCCTGTAAAACATGGCGCGGTAGGCTGTAAGGCCTGCCAGGGGCAGGGTGGCTGCCTTTTCAAAACTTAAGCCAATGGGGATGGGATATACGTTTTCGGCCGGAACACATATATATTCAGCGAAAGTGCCCTGTGTGGGCATCCCCAAAATCTGAAAATCCTTACCATGGCCGTGGCGTCGCGGGCCCCAGTGCAGTGCCGGATTGATAACCACTTTGTTGCCTGTGAGTTCTTCAGAAACACCGGCTCCAACCGATTCCACAATTCCTGCACCATCAGAACCCAAAACACAAGGGTATTCTTTCAGAAAATATTTTCCCTGCTTAATCCAAAGGTCGCGATGATTCAAAGCTGCTGCTGCAATCCTTATCAGTACTTCACCTTCCCCAGGTTCTGGCTTAGCAATATCATCTAAAACGAATGCTCCGCCCAACTCTTTTAAAACGATGGCCTTCATATTTTTCTTTTTTTAATAAACAAATTTGCCCCGCTTATGTTTTTTAAACAGTTTGTTTGAAATTAAAACATGTTTAAATGTTTTATAATTTTGAAACACTAAATGACTTTTTTATTCAAATATTTAAATCAAAAATCATGAGGAAAATTTTTGTTTTTATATTGATGCTGCCAGCTTTTTGCGCTTTTTCTCAGGAAGATACCACTGCAGTTAGCCCCTGGAAATACGATGGTTTTTTTAGCCAGCAGCTTAACCAGGTTTCGTTTACCAACTGGGTGGCCGGTGGTGAAAACAGCTTTGCCTCAACCAGCATCGTAGTGCTGGGTGCCAATTATGCCAAAGACAAGAATACCTGGGAAAACAAGCTTGACCTGGCCTATGGTATTATAAAAACCCAGGATACTCCAATGCGAAAAAACGAGGATAAAATTGATTTCCTTTCAAAATATGGTCGTAAGGTTACAGATAAACTAAGTGCTTCAGCCCTGGTGAATTTCCGAAGCCAATTCGATGCGGGTTTCAAATATCCTAACGACAGTGTGGTGGTTTCGCGTTTCATGGCACCAGGTTATTTGATGGCTTCGTTGGGTTTCGACTACAAGCCGGTTGAATACCTATCCATATTCTTCTCACCGGCTACCGGTAAATTTACTTTTGTGCTCGATGATGATCTGGCTGCGATTGGTGCATATGGGGTTGATCCCGGGAAAAATGTGAACCCCGAGTTTGGAGCCCTGGCATCAATAACTTTTGGCAAAGACATTTTTGAGAACGTGAATCTGGCATCAAAAATCGACCTTTTTAACAACTATACTGATGCGGAAAAAAGTAACCGCAAGAATACTGATGTGAACTGGGAAACCAGGCTTAATATGAAAGTTAACAGGTTTATTACTGCCAGTATGGGTTTTAACCTGATTTACGACCACGATACTCCTGTTGTTATTGGCGAAACCCCTGCTGGCGATCCGATTACAGGACCCAGGACCCAATTTAAACAATTGTTCGGCATTGGCTTGTCGTACAATTTTAAAAAATAAATTCAGGTGGTAACTTCAAGTCACCTCCTGATTAAACTTTCAGCTATTTAATAAACAATAGCTCCCTGTACTTTGGCAAGGGCCACAGTTGGTCCTCTACCAGGATTTCAAGCTTGTCGATGTGGTAACGAATTTCTTCCATCAGGGGTTTTACCTGCTTGCAATAGGCGCGGGCGCAGGCAGGCATGTCTTCGGTCTGGTTGGCTTTTTTGCGCTCTGAGATCATTTGACTTACCATACTGCGGATCTGGGTTATGTGGTCCGATATTTTCAAAATGGAATGCAACTGCAGTTCCGAATGTTCTTTGAACAGGGACTCTGGCAGCACATCCTTCAGACCTTTCACGTTTTCGATCAGCACATTTTGGTATCGGATGGCGGCCGGAATTATGTGGTTTCCCGAAAGATCGGCCAGCACGCGCGACTCGATTTGGAGCACCTTTGCGTAATTCTCGAGCCTGATCTCGTAGCGGGCATGCAACTCTTTTTCGGTGAAGATGTTGTTTTTCCCGAAAAGTTCGAGGGTGGTTTTTGAGATATAGGATTCCAGGGCTTCTGGAGTGCTTTTCAAATTAGGTAGTCCGCGGCGGGCGGCTTCTTCAACCCACTCCTGACTATAACCATTGCCTTCGAAAAGAATGTTTTTCGATTCACGAATGTATTTTCGCAGCACCCTGAAAATGGCTTCGTCTTTCTCAACGCCTTTTTCCATACTCCGATCCACTTCGGCTTTGAATTGTTTCAGCTGATCGGCAAGGATGGTGTTCAGTACAATCATGGACGGCCCGCAATTGGCTGCTGAACCCACGGCCCTGAATTCGAACTTGTTACCTGTAAAGGCCATGGGGGAAGTGCGGTTACGGTCGGTATTGTCGATAATAATCCGAGGAATCTTGCCGATGTTGAGTTTCAGTTCAGTCTTCTCATCCGGGGTCATTTTGCGATCCTTCACCTTTTTCTCAATTTCGCCAAGCACCCTGGTAAGCTGGCTGCCAATAAACATGGAGATGATGGCAGGCGGAGCTTCGTTGGCCCCAAGGCGGTGGTCGTTTCCGGCAGAGGCGATGGCCCCTCTTAATAGGGCAGCGTGTTCATTTACTGCCTTAATAATATTGATAAAGAAAGTAAGAAAAAGAAGATTTGTTTTTGGGGTGTGGCCCGGGCTAAGCAGATTCTTACCTGTATTGGTGGCCAGCGACCAGTTGTTATGTTTGCCGCTGCCGTTTACTCCCTCGAAAGGCTTCTCATGAAAAAGTACCCGGAAGCGGTGCTTTCGGGCAATCTTGTCCATAATCACCATGATAAGCTGATTGTGGTCGATGGCAATGTTCACTTCTTCATAAACCGGGGCAAGTTCAAACTGGTTGGGCGCCACCTCGTTGTGGCGGGTTTTTACAGGAATGCCTAACTTCCAGGCTTCCACTTCAAACTCTTTCATGAAAGCCGAAACACGGTGCGGAATGGCGCCAAAATAATGGTCTTCGAGCTGCTGCCCCCTTGCGGGGATGTGCCCGGTGAGGGTGCGACCGGTCATTACCAGGTCGGGACGTGCAAAATACAGGGATTCATCCACCAGAAAATATTCCTGCTCCCATCCAAGGGTGGGGTAAACTTTTGTTATGTTGCGGTCGAAAAGTTGACAAACATCCACTGCCACCTCATCGATCAATGCCATTGTCTTCAACAGGGGTGTTTTAAAGTCAAGGGCTTCTCCGGTATAGGCAATGAAAATGGTGGGTACGCAAAGGGTGCCGTCCATAATAAAAGCCGGTGAGGAAGGGTCCCAGGCAGAATAGCCGCGGGCTTCGAAAGTATTGCGCAGGCCTCCGCTGGGGAAACTGCTGGCATCAGGTTCTTGCTGTACCAGCTGTGTGCCGTCGAACTGCTCAATGGTAAGGTTGGGTTCTATAGGGCTGAAAAAGGCATCGTGCTTTTCGGCAGTAGCACCGTTCAATGGCAAAAACCAGTGGGTGTAATGGCTGGCGCCCTTACTGATGGCCCAGGCTTTCATGGCAGAGGCTACCTGGTCGGCAATGCGCGGGTCGATCTGGCCCGACTTGTCGATGGCTTCGGTCAGTTGCCTGAACACATCTTCGGGCAGGTACTCGCGCATAACCAGTCGCGAAAATACGTTGGTGCCAAAATATTCCGATACTTTAGACGAAACAATTACGGCTTCAGGATAAGGGCGGGATACCGCCGATTGCAATGCGTTTATACGGTGTGTCATTTGAAAATGTTTTGGATTTTCAAAAGTACACTAAAAAATAAGGGGGTAGGTTAAATAAATATTAACTTTTTCAACAAAGTGTTGATAAAAATAGGGGGGTGTAATAAAAAATTATAAGTTTTAGGAAAGAAAACCAATTTTTTCCAATACCTGATCCACCTTTTCGTCAATGGAGAGGTTGCCATCGATCCAGTTAATTTGCAATCCGTTCCGCTCCATGCGCCTGAACCAGGTCATTTGGCGCTTGGCAAACTGATGGATGGCTGTGTTGAGGGTTGTGAACATTTCATCGTATGAGATTTCGCCAGTAACGTACTGGGTTAAAATCCGGTATTCAAGGCCATAAAACTTCAGTTGCTCGGGTTTTAAACCGCTGCTGAGAAGGCGGTTTATTTCATCCAGCATGCCTGTTTCCAGGCGGCGGCTTAGCCTTTCAGTAATGCGCTGGCGGATTACTTTGCGTTCAAAGTGAATGCCGAAAATTATGGGTTTGAAAGCGGGGTAGCCTGTTTTTTGGGGGGCTTGATTTTTTTGGTGGACTCCTATCTCTATGGCCCTGATCAGGCGCTCACGGTCGGTAGTGTCAGTTGTATTGTGCAATGGGCGGTATTGGGCAAGCAGCTGTGAAAGTTCTTCATTGGTAAGCAATTGAAGGCTTTGGCGCAGTTCAGGGTCAGGCTCTACTTTCTGCAGGGCATAACCTTTGAGAGCAGCCTCGATGTAAAGACCGGTGCCTCCACATAAAACAGGTTGCTTGCGTCTTTTTTGAATATGCTTTAGGGCTTTGATAAAATCCTGCTGAAACTCGAACACATTATATTCATATCCCGGGTCAACAATATCTACCAGGTGATAGGGCACCAGCAAGTCGTCCACCATAAAATCGTGCAGGTCCTTGCCAGTGCCGACATCCATGCCGCGATATACTTGCCGGGAATCGGCACTAATAACCTCACCCTCGCATTTTGCAGCCACGCAGGCAGCCAGACGTGTTTTGCCAGTGGCGGTGGGACCAGTTATTACAACAAGCAGGTTTGGGTTGGGGAGGCTCATGGGCGGTCGTTTTCCTGAAAAACTTGTTCTTTTTCCATTAAAAACCGACGGATGCCGTCGAGCATTTCAATGGAAGAGGTCTGAAAATCGAGATTTTCAAAGGCCTCTTTCTCAAATTTAACAAAAAAATCCGGAAAAAATTCAGCAAGGAAAGTTAAAAGGTTGTCTTCATCACGGTAAGATACCTGTCCTTGCTGGTATTTCAGAAATTGCAATATTCTTAAACCATCTACCTTATGGTGGCAGGCTTTTACAAATGCTGAAACGTTTTTGTGGTTTTGCCGCAGGGGCTCAAAAATATCCTTTTCCCTAAACTGCTGGTTTAGGAATGCAGTCATTGGCGTTTCCATTTTGTTTTCGAGCAATTCCGGAAATAACAGGTAGGTTTTTCTTACACGGTCGAAAAGCCGGTAATCATAAACCGGGTAGCTGTCCCATACACCTGCACTGCCTTTAATAAGGGCGGGGCCAGTGCCAAAAAATACCCGGTCGGAATACCTGGTACCCGGAAAAACTTTGCTGCTGTTAAAATTGGCAATCCAGCCTGTCTTACGAAGCTTTTGCAAAAGATAAAAGTCTTCGCCGCTCTTTTTTGCGGTCATGCCTCCAATCTTGCGATAGGCGGTTGCCGGAAGTGCAATGGCTGATCCCAGGGCGGTAAAAGAATAGGGCGATCCAATGCGCCACATATTAATGGCATAGTACCGCATGTAAATCTCATAGCGGAGCATGGCCCGGTCGAGTGTGTCATCGCCGGTAAGGCGGTGATAGTAGGGGTTTGAAAGGGCCACTGCCGTGGGAAAGCGCTCAAAGACCTTCTCAACCGAACCCAAGTAATCGGGCTCGAATACCGTATCGGCATCCAGGCTTACGATAATGTCATCGGGTTGGGCCACCTTGTTAATAGAGTCCATGATGACCTTGCGGGCTTGGCCCACGCCTTTGGCTTTTCCCTGCCAGCCATGGCCGGGACTGCTTTGGTCAATAATATGCAGGTTTTCCCAGCCCAGGTAATGAAGATAGAATAGGGTTTGCCGGTTATCTTCGCAAATCGCCAGTTTTTCAGGTTCATCCCACCAGGATTCCGGCTGATTCACACATACCCACACCTGGAAATTGTCGTGCTCCTGCTTCTGCAGGCATTCCATGGTTTGCGGCAAAAAAGCCGCTTCGTTCATGGCAGGCAGGGCCACATGCAGGGTACGGCGGGCAGGCATGAAAAAAGGGTTTAAACGCTTTTCTTTGACCGCTTGCGCTCATGCTCATCAAGGATGACCTTGCGCATGCGAATGTGCTTTGGGGTGAACTCCACGTATTCGTCCTCGCGGATATATTCGAGGGCTTCTTCCATGGAGAACTTTATGGCAGGGGTGATGCTGGCCTTGTCGTCAGAACCGGAAGCCCTCACGTTGGTAAGTTTCTTGGTTTTGATAATGTTTACCAGCAGGTCGTCCTGCCGGGTGTTTTCGCCCACCAGCTGACCGGCGTATATTTCCTCGCCCGGGTCGATAAAGAACTTTCCGCGATCCTGCAGCTTGTCAATAGAGTAGGCAATGGCCGTGCCGGTTTCCATGGCAATGAGGGCACCATTGCGGCGTACTCCAAATTCACCCTTGAAGGGTTCGTAACCTTTGAGGCGGTGAGCCATAATGGCTTCGCCCTCAGTAAGGGTAAGCATGTTGTTGCGCAAACCGATCAATCCCCGTGAAGGGACTTCAAACTCCAGCTCAGTGCGGTCGTTTTTCTGTTCCATATTGATCATTTCGCCCTTGCGCTGCGACACCAGTTCGATGACCTTGCCGGTAAAAGCATCGGGCACATGCACGGTGAGGTATTCTATGGGCTCATGTTTTTTACCATCAATTTCCTTTAAGATTACCTGGGGCTGGCCCACTTGCAGTTCGTAACCTTCGCGGCGCATGGTTTCGATCAGGATTGACAGGTGCAAAATACCCCGGCCATAAACCACATAAGCGTCGGGGCTGCCCGATTCCTCCACGCGCAAAGCCAGGTTCTTCTCGGTTTCCCTGAAAAGGCGGTCGCGCAAGTGGCGGCTGGTGACAAACTTGCCATCGCGCCCGAAAAAGGGCGAGTTGTTGATGGTGAAAAGCATGCTCATGGTGGGCTCATCAATGGCAATGGCCTTGATGGCTTCGGGGTTTTCAAAATCGGCCACGGTGTCGCCTATTTCGAAGTCTTCAATCCCCAATAAGGCGCAGATCTCGCCGGCATAAATAGGGGTCTTGATCTTTTCCTTACCCAAGCCTTCGAAAACGTATAATTCCTTAATGCGCGACTTTTGAATGGAGCCGTCGCGCTTAACCAGCGAAACCTGCTGGTTCTGTTCGAGGGTGCCGCGCGTGAGCCTGCCTACGGCAATGCGCCCAACGTAAGAACTGTAATCGAGCGAGGTGATCTGCATCTGGGTAGTACCTATGGCGCGCACGGCCGGAGGGATGTGCTCCAGGATCACATCGAGCAGTGGCAAGATATCGGTGGTTGGCTTTGTCCAGTCGTCGGACATCCAACCACCTTTGGCCGAGCCATAAACCGTTGGGAAATTGAGTTGGTCTTCGGTAGCGTTGAGGCTGAACATCAGGTCGAATACCTTCTCCTGCACCAGCCCGGGATCGCAATTGGGCTTGTCAACCTTATTGATGACCACAATGGGCTTTTTTTCAAGAAGGATGGCTTTTTCGAGCACAAAACGGGTTTGGGGCATGGGGCCTTCAAAGGCATCGACAATGAGCAACACCCCGTCGGCCATGTTGAGCACACGCTCCACCTCGCCGCCAAAATCGGCGTGGCCAGGTGTGTCTATAATATTGATCTTGGTGTCTTTATAGCGTACCGAGCAGTTTTTGGCCAGGATGGTGATGCCACGCTCGCGCTCCAGATCGTTGCTGTCGAGGATCAGATCGCCTGTATCCTGGTTGTCGCGAAAAAGTTTTACCTGGTGAAGAATGCGGTCTACAAGGGTGGTTTTGCCATGATCGACGTGGGCGATAATGGCGATGTTGCGTATTTCTGTCATTGATGATTTTTAGGGCTGCAAAGGTAGTAAAAAAGTTTGGGGTTTGAGGTTCAAGGTTTATAGATAAGTTTTAAGTTTGGAGTTCAAGGTTTAAGGAGTCTTACTCCACAGCTAATAATCATAAATCATCAATCATAATTCATCAATAAAAAAGCCGGCCTGCGAAGTGCAAAACCGGCTTGTCTTTTGGACCCTATGCTCCATGCTCCATGCCTTATAATTCTTCCGGGTTGTTTTTCTTCATAAAAATGGAGGTGATCAGCGACAAGACGAATCCGATAAAGGTATAATTAAAAATAGTTGAGATAGTCATAAACCCTGGTTTCATTAACCGCTGTGAGATGCTCAGGGCCATATCGAGCTCCTCGTCGGTAATGTTTGGGTTTGCATCAATCATTTTTTGTTCGGCGGCTTCATACAGTAAATTCATGGCACCTGGATCAATAAGCTTGTAAAACAGAAAAATATAAATGCCAACAAGAATAGAAGCAAAGAAAATGGTCAGGGTGCCAAATCCAAGTGCCTGTCCGTAAGAGATAAAACCACCGCGCACTTCGTCACGATAAGCCTTGGTGGCCAGTAAGATGCCGCCAAGAATCACCGCATAGGAAATCCAGGCCGAATACATACTGGTCATGATACCGGCAAAATAAAATACCAGTTGAATAACAATAAGTAAAACGCCTATAAGCAAACCATAGGTTATGGCCGTTTTTGCCATGCCCGGACGGGGGGTATCTTCCATATTTTCCATGTGATTGGGGTTTTGTTTAAGAATGACAAACCTACGGCAATTTTCAGAGATTTGCAATTTTGTATGGTAATTTTATCTATTTCTTCTTGTCACAGTGTAAAATGGTTGAATTAAAGGTCTGTTTTGCCGCTAAGGCAACAGGGCTGCATAAAGATTTTTTTGGCAGCTCACAAAAAAATACTACTTTTGCAGCGGGTAAGTCTGATACGACCAGCTCCCGCTGAACTCCCCCAGGATCGGAAGATAGCAAGGGTAGGCGGTCGTAGCGGTGCGATATCAAACTTGCCCATTTTTTTTAGCCAAAGCTTAAAAGTATTAAAACCAAATCACTATGAAATTCTTTATCGACACTGCCAACCTCGATCAGATCCGCGAAGCCAACGACCTGGGCATTCTCGACGGAGTAACCACCAATCCTTCGCTTATGGCAAAGGAAGGCATCAAGGGCCAGGAGAGCATCCTGAAGCATTATGTGGATATCTGCAATATTGTGGAGGGCGATGTCAGTGCCGAAGTGATTGCCACCGATTTTGAGGGCATTGTGCGCGAAGGCGAAGCCCTGGCCGCCCTGCACCCGCAAATCGTGGTGAAGGTGCCCATGATCAAGGACGGCATAAAGGCCATAAAATATTTCTCAAATAAAGGAATTAAAACCAATTGCACCCTGGTGTTTTCGCCCGGGCAGGCCATCCTGGCCGCCAAAGCCGGTGCCACTTACGTTTCTCCATTTCTTGGCAGATTGGACGATATATCGACCGACAGCATCACCTTGATTCACCAGATCGTAAACATATACAGCATTCATGGTTTCAAAACCCAGGTGCTGGCAGCCAGTATCCGCCACGCCATGCACATTGTGGCCTGCGCCGAAGCCGGTGCCGATGTGGTTACCTGCCCGCTCGAACCTATTCTCAGCCTGCTGAAGCACCCCCTTACCGATATCGGCCTGGAAAAGTTTCTGGCAGACGCGAAGAAGTTTATGTAAAAAAGCGAGGACGCGAGGAAGGGAGGATGCGAGGACGCGAAAAGTAGAAAGTTGAGAGCCCTGAATTCTTTTCCCGCTCTTTGGATCAATAGGCACGACATTTATGTCGTGAAAAAGTTTGAAATACGGATTTAGGGGCTTTAGCCCAAAAGGTGATAAAAAAGCGCAGTGGTTTTGGCCACTGCGCTTTTTGTTTGGTACTAAGTAAAATCAAACGCGCTCACATACACCGGGCTTTCTTCGAGCATTTTTATCTCTTCCTGCGAAAGCTTGTTGGTGGAGGCCATGATGTGGGTGCCGGCATTTTTTGTGAAGGGGTGTATGAAGCCGAACTGTCCGTATTGCTTTAGTTGCTGCAGCACCGGGCACTCTGTGTCCATCCACCAGAGTGCGGTGTGCAACTTGTTTTCGGCCAGCAGGCCTTCAAGCAGTTCGTGAAAGTGTTGCACATGGCCGGGTTTAAACCAAATACCCTCCAGTGCCAGAAAGTCGAATTTATTTGGATTGAAGATCCTGCTTATCAGGGGCATATAGGGCAATACATTCAGAATTATTTTTCCCCAAAAGCCGGGCATTCTTTTTAC
>JAHYJD010000065.1 GCA_019429365.1 Bacteroidales bacterium
TGACTTCTGGCGGGTTGTTTACGGCAATGTCGTTAATGCCGATCAGGATAAATATCTTGGCGGGCTTGGATGAAAGCACTTCGTCCATGCGGGCAAGCACCCCAAAGGTGTTGTCGCCCGAAATGCCGCGGTTTTTCACCCTTGGGTTCTGAAGCAGTTCTTCCCAGGCCCCTACATTGGTAATGCTATTGCCCAACATAATGATTTCTCCATCAGTATCGGGCAGCAGCTCGAACATCGATTGCCGTTGCTCATAAAAGTACGTACGATAGGTAGTATCGACCTGGGCAAAAAGGCTTGCAGCCAGAAAAACCAGAAACAGGCTAAAAGGAGTTTTCATGTGAGATATATTTAATGCCCAAATTTCGTAAAAATCCCAAGAACAAAGCATGTTTCTCCTTTTTTCAAAAAATATAATAAAGATGAATTATTTACAATTGCACTACTTCAGCTCCAATTCCCTATCTTTACAGAGTAAAACAATACGTTGAAAATAATCAACCATGCAAAGGGCAAACCACCAGCATCTGATTCTCCCAGTTCTGATCCTGTTCGTTTTTTCATTGTTCATAAACACAGAAAAAGCCATGAGCCAGCACGCCAATGAAACACTGAATGTGATACACAACCGCAGCAGCATTCGTCATTTTTCCGAACAGGCTGTTCCTTCCGAAATGGTCGAAACCTTGTTGCGTGCCGCCATGGCTGCACCGTCTTCGCGCAACGTACAGCCCTGGCTGTTTTATGTGGTTGAAGACCGCGAAGTTTTGATCCGCTTGTCGGAAGAGTTGCCTTCGGCCCGTATGCTGGCCCATGCCCCGCTGGCCATTGTGGTTTGCGGCGATATTCAAAAAGGCGACCCCAATGAAGAGCAGGTACACAACTGGGTAATGGATTGCTCGGCAGCCACCCAAAACCTGCTGCTGGCAGCCGAATCGTTGGGACTGGGGACAGTTTGGACTGGAGTGCACCCTTATGCCGACAGAATCGCCACCGTAAGAAATGCCCTCCGCTTGCCCGCCCACATCATACCACTGAACGTCATTCCGGTGGGTTACCCTGCTGCGCACGCTCAGCCAAAAGAAAAATGGGACCCGGAGAAAGTGAAGCATATAAGAGCTGAGAAATAAAAGGGCAAGAAGGTAAGAAGTTAAGAAAATGAGAAGTTGTGAAACTGCTTTAGAGATGCTGTTTGGAGGGCTTGGGGGCAGCATTGGAAAGCATTTAAAAAAGACTTCGAAAAAGTTTGTTAAATAAAAAGTTTACTGTAACTTTGCAAGCCTGAAAAACGAAGGAAAATTTTCAAAACCAGGAAATAAATTTATTCATTACCATGTATTTAACCCCAGAAATCAAAAAAGACATATTCCAGCAGCATGGCGGTGCTGAAACCAACACTGGTTCACCTGAAAGCCAAATCGCGCTTTTCACTTACCGGATCAACCATTTGACCCAGCATCTCAAGATCAACAAAAAAGACAAAAGCACCATGCGGTCGCTGGTTTTGCTGGTAGGAAAAAGGAGGAGACTCCTTGATTACCTGAAGAAAAACGAGATTGATCGTTACAGGGATATCATCAAGAAACTGAACCTTAGGAAATAAGCAATCCTTCGGACGGGACAGGCAATTAAATCTCTTAATTGCCTGTTTTTTTTTAGCTTTTATCAAAGCAGAAAAGCTTCATTTAACCGAAAAAAATTGTTGATTTTCCCAATTTATTGTATTAATTTTAGCATCTTTTGCACGAAAATTCGAAATAAGAAGAGCAAAGAAGAAGTCAAGTAAAATAGAAATCAAGAAAGAAGAAGAAAATGTCGAACACAAAAATTGGAATTACAAAAGAATTTGATCTTGGAGACGGACGTATTGTTTCCATTGAAACAGGAAAACTGGCCAAGCAGGCCGATGGCTCCGTTGTTGTAAAGATGGGTGACACCATGCTTTTGGCCACAGTGGTTGCCAGAAAAGAAGTAAACGAAGGACAGGATTTTCTGCCCTTATCGGTCGATTACCAGGAAAAGTACGCTGCTGCGGGCCGTTTCCCCGGTGGATTTTTCAAGCGTGAGGCCCGCCCTTCTGAATATGAGATTCTGATCTCGCGCCTCGTTGACCGTGCGCTGCGCCCCATGTTTCCCGATGGTTACAGGGCTGAGACACAGGTGCTGATTTCCCTTATTTCTGCTGAAAAAAACAACCTGCCCGATGCATTGGCCGGCCTGGCCGCCTCTGCTGCCCTGGCAGTATCTGATATTCCCTTCAACGGACCTATCTCTGAAGTCAGGGTGGCCCGCGTTGATGGGAAATTTATCATCAACCCCACCATTTCCGAGGTGGAAAATGCTGACATAGAGATTATTGTTGCCGGTACCCTCGACAATATTGTGATGGTGGAAGGGGAACTGAAAGAAGTTTCTGAGAGAGATATGCTGGAAGCCATAAAGGTAGCACACCAGGCCATCAAGGTTCAGTGCCAGGCCCAGCTTGATCTGGCCGAAATGGTTGAAAAATCGAAGGTGAAGCGCGAATATCCGGCCGAAGCCGAAGATTTGGATCTTTACGGGGAAATGAAAAAGGCCTTATACGACAAGGTTTACGCACTGGCCAAAAGCGCCGACAGCAAAGCCGATCGCAAACTGGCAACAGAAGCCCTGAGAAGTGAATACATGGCCGCCTTTACCGAAGAAGAGCTGGTTGAAAAAACCCCTTTGATCAAGAAATATTTTGGTAAGATTCAGAAGGAAGCCGTTCGCAACCTGGCTATGGACGAAAAGGTTCGCTTGGATGGCCGTAAGCCCGATGAAATCCGCCCCATTTGGTCGGAGGTCGACTACCTGCCTTCTGCGCATGGCTCGGCCATTTTCACCCGCGGTGAAACTCAGTCGCTGACTACCGTAACCCTTGGCACCAAGCTCGACGAGCAAATAATTGATGGCGCAGTTTTCGAAGGCAAGAACAAATTCCTGCTGCATTATAACTTCCCGCCATTTTGTACCGGTGAGGCAAAATTCCTGAGGGGAACCAGCCGCCGCGAAATAGGACATGGAAACCTGGCCATGCGCGCCCTTAAACCCGTGCTTCCAAACGGCAACGATAATCCCTACACCATAAGGGTGGTTTCGGATATTCTCGAGTCGAACGGTTCCAGTTCAATGGCCACTGTTTGTGCTGGCACATTGGCATTGCTCGATGCAGGCATTAAGATCAGCAAACCCGTTTCTGGTATTGCCATGGGTCTGATTGCCGATCCTTCCACAAACCGTTACACCGTCCTTTCAGACATCCTGGGCGATGAAGACCACCTGGGCGACATGGACTTTAAAGTGACCGGAACCCGCGATGGCATTACCGCCTGCCAAATGGACATTAAGATCGATGGTCTTAATTACGATTTGCTTGAAGAGGCGCTGGAGCAAGCGAAAAAAGGACGTTTGCATATCTTAGGAGAAATGGAAAAAACCCTTTCTGAGCCACGCGCCGATTACAAATCCCACGTGCCGCGTATTGTTAAGATGACCATACCCAAAGAATTTATTGGGGCGGTGATTGGACCCGGCGGCAAAGTGATCCAGGAAATGCAGCGCGAAAGTGGCTCCACCATTGTGATTGAAGAGGTGGGCGACTATGGCATGATCGACATTGTTTCCGAAAATAAGGAAGCCATCGATTTCGTAATGAATAAAATTAAAGGTATCATTGCGGTTCCTGAAATTGGCGAAATATACAATGGAACCGTAAAGAGCATCGTTCCCTTCGGAATGTTTATAGAGATCATGCCCGGCAAAGAAGGCCTGCTTCACATCAGTGAGATTGAATGGAGAAGGCTGGAAACTGTTGAAGACAGCGGAATTAAGGTGGGCGACAAGATCGAAGTGAAACTGCTCGACCTGGATAAAAAGACAGGTAAACTGAAACTCTCGCGCAAAGTGCTCATTCCCAGAGATCAGCCTAAAAGAGACTAATCCCGGGGCGCAGGCTTTGCCGCGAGTAACCATTTCATAGGTTATTCCGTAGAATAGTGTAACACCTTTTCTGGCAAGCTCATGAGGCAACTAAAAATATCCAAGCAGGTAACCAACAGGGATACTGCTTCTCTGGACAAGTACCTGCAGGAAATTGCCCGGGTCGGATTGATTTCGGCCGAGGAGGAGGTTATACTTGCACAAAAGATAAAACAAGGCGACAGGGCGGCTCTGGAAAAACTCACCAAAGCCAACCTTCGCTTTGTTGTTTCTGTGTCAAAGCAATATCAGAATCAGGGACTGAGCCTGCCGGACCTTATCAACGAGGGTAACCTGGGCCTGATGAAAGCCGCCCAGCGCTTCGACGAAACCAGGGGGTTTAAATTTATCTCCTATGCCGTTTGGTGGATTCGCCAGTCGATATTACAAGCTCTGGCTGAACAGGCTCGTATTGTTAGACTGCCACTCAACAAGATCGGCACCATCAATAAGATCAACAAAGCCTATTCTATGCTCGAGCAAAAGCTGGAGCGTGAGCCCTTTCCACACGAAATTGCCGAGTTGCTTGGCATGCCAGAGGACGAAGTGAAAGAGTCGCTGAAAAACGCTGGCCGGCACATTAGCATGGACGCCCCACTGATTCAGGGCGAGGAAAACGACATGTACGAAGTCCTCACCAACGAAGAGGCCGACATGCCCGAAAACAACCTGATCTACGATTCGCTGAAAAACGAGATCGAAAGGGCAATTTCAACCCTCACGCCACGTGAGGCTGAAGTCATCCGCCATTACTTTGGGCTTGGTGGACTCCAACCGCACACGCTCGAAGAAATCGGCGAAAAGCTCGACCTTACCCGCGAACGCGCGCGCCAGATAAAAGAAAAAGCCCTTCGCCGTCTTAAACACTTCTCCCGCTGTAAAAACCTGAAACCTTATTTGGGGTAACGGTTTGCGGTTTGGGGTTTATTCGCTTCGCTCATGAGCCTGCCTGACGGCAGTCAGGCTCGGCTTCGCTCGGTTCAGGTTTCAGGTATTATTTAAAGTATTTCATTTTTCATTTTTAACTTTTCAATTCTCATTAATTATGTCTGTTCTCCTGGCTCCCAGCCTGCTTGCTTCCAATTTTCTTCAACTCGGAAAAGAGATTGAAATGGTCAATGAAAGCCAGGCCGATCTCTTTCATGTGGATGTTATGGATGGTCATTTTGTTCCAAACCTCACCTTTGGTTTTTTTATCATCAAGCAAATTAAATCCATGGCAAAAAAGCCTCTGGATGTGCATCTGATGATCAGTAACCCTGATCAATACCTTGAAGCATACAAAGAGGCAGGTGCAGACTGGCTCAGCGTGCATTACGAAACATGCCCGCACCTCCATAGCAGCATTCAGCGTATAAAAAAACTGGGCATGAAAGCCGGCGTGGTAATAAACCCACACAATCCAGTGAGCCTGCTCAGGGATATTATTCCCGAGGCCGATTATGTTTTGCTCATGTCGGTAAATCCGGGTTTTGGCGGACAGAAATTTATTGAAAGTACCTACCGTCGCCTTCATGAACTGAACGAACTGAAAGAGAAAATGAACCCCAGCCTGCTGATTGAAGTGGATGGTGGTGTAGATGCTACCAATGCAGGCAAACTGGCAAGCGCCGGCGCAAACATTCTGGTAGCTGGTAGCGCGGTATTTGGAGCAAAAGACTCCACGGCCAGCATTACCGAAATAAAAAAACAAGCTGGCAGTTAAGCCCCTGAAAAAAACCTACACCTCCAGGTGACCCTTACGCTTCAAAAAGGGTCGGTAAAAATCGAAATGCTGGTAAATCAGAAAAGCCGTAAGCACTGCCACCACCAGGCCGGGCAAAATACCACGCAGATCGTATAAAACATGAAAAGCAAGAATGTTGAGGCTTATAGGTGCAAGCACCAATAAGGCCAGCGGCACAAATCGATTGCTAAGCAAAGCAATGGCCACCAGCATCTCAAACAACTTCACATACATTAGCCAATAGCCCATACTGATCAGGATCTCCTGCGCCTCCGTCGGCATGGAAGGGAGACCCAGGAAATTATCGAAAAAGTGATTGGCACCGTAAACCAACAAAATTAGCCCCAGGGTAATCCTGGCAATTTTCTTAATGCTTTCCATAAATTTTCCGGTTTTAGTGATTTGATTTCTGGGTTTGAAGCCTTTGCAAAAACAAACTTAAAACAAGCGATAAATGTAAATATTTATTCGTAAAATGCAAAAAACAATTCACTATTATTCAGCCGGTTAAAGGACGCCTTTATTAAAGAATCGATTCTCCAAAAAATCCGGATTATTTTATGTTTAATTATTTTTATTTTTTCTTGAACAAAATTCTGTATTGATTGTATAATATACAGTAATTACAAACAATGAATTTGTAACCCACAGCTTTTTAGAGAATTATTTCCTTAAAAGTATTTTTTCAAACTTGATTTTAAAATAATCTTAATAAAACCAAACACAAAATGAAAACTTTAATATTCTCAACACTTTTGTTCGCTGCCACTGCAGCATTCTCATCCAGTCATACAGCCGAACTTTCATTCAGAAATTTTGAAGCGAAAGAATCCATATCTTTAGAAATAAGCAGTTTACAGAAACCTGAAGTAGCAGAAGAACTTCCGGCTTTTATTATGAAAGTCCAGGAAGTTAACAAAACCAAAGCAAACGACGATTTAATCTGTGTCATCAACCAGATTCGCAAACCTGAGCTTGAGGAAGAACTTCCAGCCTTTATGATGTAAGGGCAGCCCCCTCCCCGCTAAGCGGATAACATCCGGGCATTGCCCCGAAGTGTTATCCGTTTTTTTTTTAATTTTACCTGTTTGAAAAAAACCAGCAAATTGACCAAAATGGCAGAAAAAGACCTGAATAATTCGAAGCTCAATAAATTTACCAAGCGTGTGGAGCGGTATATAATTAAAACGCTTATCGCTTTTATGTCCATACTGCTTATTATCGCCACCTTGCAGCTTGGTTATGAAGTGATCATAGCCATTATTACCTCCAATGGTTTTCTTATTGACATGGATGGGTTAATGGGGCTTTTCGGAGTATTCCTGCTGGTGCTCATTGGTATTGAGTTACTCGATACCATAAAGGTGTATTTCAGGGAGCATGTCATACACGTTGAGGTAGTGATGCTGGTAGCCATAATCGCCGTGGCCAGAAAGGTGATTGTTATGGACTTCGACAAATATTCAGGACTGGAGGTGATTGGCA
The DNA here is from genome assembly GCA_019429365.1 of Bacteroidales bacterium. GTDB lineage: Bacteria > Bacteroidota > Bacteroidia > Bacteroidales > UBA7960 > UBA7960. The sequence continues at coordinate 7,211 of JAHYJD010000065.1, forward strand.
TAGCCGCCATTATACTGGCCCTTGCCGGCGGTTACTTTCTTATAAAGAAGACGGGTGGCTGCGGATTTTGGCCCAGCGAAAAAGAAGAAAATCGCGAAACCGTGGTAGAAGAGACCACCCTGGATGAAGAAACGGGCAATAAGGTGCTGGAGCGGAAGAAAACCATTAAGTCGCAAATCAGCGAAACCCCCACCCGGGGTAGCGCCATTGAAAGGCAGTCGCTCGGACAACCCATTTCCCCGAAAAGGGAGCAGAAATCAGACCGGGGTGAGTTTACAGGCGATTAAAAAATGCCTGTTTTGACCAACAAAAAAGTGTTTGCAACCGGCAAAACAGCCAACTTAAGGAAAAATGCCAGCATAAACAACTTGCTGTTAGTATTTTGCAAATAAATTATTGGCACCAAAAGCCGATTATCGGCAATCTTTTCTTACTTTCGCAACTTAAAATTCAACTGATTTTCAGGCCAATTTTTTTTGAAACCAAGCAAGTTATGGCAAGGGTAAAGGACCAGACCAAATATATTTTCGTTACCGGGGGTGTAACTTCTTCGCTGGGAAAAGGAATCATTTCGGCCTCTCTGGCAAAGTTGCTGCAGGCGAGGTGTTTTTCTGTAACCATTCAGAAGCTCGACCCTTATATCAACATCGATCCGGGCACCCTGAACCCTTACGAGCACGGCGAATGCTATGTGACCGAAGATGGCGCAGAAACTGACCTTGACCTCGGCCATTATGAACGATTTCTGAATGTGCCCACCTCGCAGGCCAACAACGTGACCACCGGTCGCATTTACCTGTCAGTCATTGAAAAGGAAAGACGGGGAGATTACCTGGGAGAAACCGTGCAGGTTATTCCACACATCACCGACGAAATAAAGCACGCGATAAAGTTGCTTGGCGAAAGTGGAAAATACGATTTTGTAATAACCGAAATTGGCGGTACCGTGGGCGACATTGAGTCGCTCCCTTATATTGAAGCCATCAGGCAGCTGAAATGGGAAATGGGGTCTCGCGCCCTGGTGATTCACCTGACGCTGGTGCCATATCTAAAGGCTGCCAGGGAGCTGAAAACCAAACCCACGCAGCACTCAGTAAAAACCATGCTCGAATATGGGGTGCAGCCTGATATACTGGTTTGCCGCACCGAAAGACCACTTAACGACCACATCCGAAATAAGATTGCCCTGTTTTGCAACGTGGAAGCCACCTCGGTAATAGAATCTATCGACACCAGTTCCATTTACAAGGTGCCTATACTCATGCGCGAAGAGAAGCTTGACCAGGTGGTACTAAAAAAAACCCGTACGAAAAGCAACTGCCCTCCCGACCTGGAAAGCTGGGAGCAGTTTATTTCGCGACTTGAACACCCGAAAAAAACCGTGGAGATTGGGTTAGTTGGAAAGTATGCCGAACTAATGGATGCTTACAAGTCGATCATTGAATCGCTGATTCATGCAGGTACGACAAACGATTGCAAGGTAAACCTGAAGCTGATTCACTCAGAGCAAATCAACCACCATAATGTGACTTCCAAGCTTGAAGGACTTTCGGGGATTGTGGTTGCCCCTGGCTTTGGCGACCGTGGCATTGAAGGAAAGATTATTTCTATAGGCCATGCCCGCAAAAACAACATTCCTTTCCTGGGGATATGCCTGGGGATGCAGTGTGCCGTAGTGGAATTTGCCCGCAACGTGTTGCATTTGAATGAGGCCCATTCTACCGAAATGAATGCCAACACGCCCTACCCGGTGATCGACATTATGGAGGAGCAGAAAAAAATCAACACCAAGGGGGGTACCATGCGCCTGGGTGCCTATCCTTGTAGCATTAAGACAGACACGCTGGCCCACAAGGTTTACGCTAAAGAAGATATTTCTGAGCGTCACCGTCACCGCTACGAGTTCAACAATCACTTCCTTAAAGATTTTGAAAGTCACGGTATGTTTGCCAGCGGCATGAACCCACAGGCCAACCTGGTGGAAATCATGGAACTGAAAGACCACCCGTTTTTTATCGGCGTGCAGTTTCACCCCGAATACAGAAGCACAGTGGCCAACCCCCATCCCTTGTTTGTGGGTTTTGTGGAGGCGGCCATCCGTTTTTCAGAAAAATAACAGCCGTTTTCCTCATTTTATGGGCCAGCAAAGCAACAATTTTTGGCAACTTTAACAAAACAGGTAAGGCCATTTAAAGTATCTTTGCAGTCCCAAAGTTTTTTATTCCATTCATAATGAGCAGAGACAACATTATAGGACTTGTACTGATTGCTGCGGTGCTTATAGGCTACAGCCTTTGGATGACACCCAGCGAGGAGGAGCGCATGGAGGCAAGGCGCATCCAAGACAGCATAAGCATAGCCCGCCAGGAACAGCAGCAAGCTGAAGAAGCGCGCCTATTAGAAATCCAGGCCCAGCAACAGCAAGCCGGTGATACTTTTGAACTCCCGGAAGTGGAAGAATTGGCTGAACTCGACTCGGTGCAGCAAGCCCGACTTCGCGACCGAATGGGCGCTTTCGCCAATGCCGCTGTGGGCAACCAGGAATTTATCACCCTGGAAAATGAAGTGCTGAAGCTCAACATTAGCCAGCGAGGCGGACACATCTATTCGGCTGAACTGAAAAAATATCTCACCTGGGATAAAGAACCCCTGCTGCTTTTCTTTGGCGAAAACGATGAGTTCTCGATGCACTTCTTCGCCGGAAACCGAAGCATCTCGACCAGCGATCTCTTTTTCAGGCCTTTTTATCACGACCCCAGGTTTGAGGGGCAAACCGAAATCAGCATTGCCGAAGACGATTCCACCCGCTTTTCGATGCGCCTATATACCGATGCACACACCCCCGACACACCAAGCTATATTGAATACCTCTATGGGCTGAAGGGCAATGATTATATGCTCGATTTTGAGGTAAACTTTGTGGGCACCTCACAGGTAATTGCCAGCAACACCACCTTCCTTAACCTCGACTGGCAAATAAGGATGCCACGCCAGGAAAAAAGCCTCAAGAACGAACAGAACAACACTACTGTTTTTTATAAATACGTTAACGACGATGTGTCGAAGTTGCGCGAAACCCGGGACAGCGAAGAGCGCCTTCCTACAAGTATCCGCTGGGTTTCTTTTAAGCAGCAGTTTTTCTCGGCTTCCCTAATCTCGCAAAAAGGATTCGACAATGGCGAGATATCCAGCAAATTTGTGGAAGAGGAAGATGAAGACTTTACTAAAGTTGCTGCCATATCACTCAACCTTTCGTACGACCCCAGGGGCGACAACAATTATCCCATGAGCCTCTATTTCGGGCCCAACCATTATCAGACCCTGAAAAGTTACGGGCTGGACCTCGAACGCCAGATTCCACTGGGCTGGGGCTTTTTCCTGATGGCCTGGATAAACCGTTTTGCCATTATTCCGGTATTTAATTTTCTCGATAGCTTTCATATCAACTACGGGATCATCATTCTAATCCTGACCATCCTGCTCAAAATTGTTTTGCTCCCGATAGCCTATAAAACGCATATCGGTCAGGCAAAAATGCGGCTTCTCAAACCTGAGATAGAGGAAATAAACAAGAAATATCCCAAGCAGGAAGATGCCATGAAAAAGCAGCAGGCCACCATGGGGCTTTATAAAAAGGCCGGGGTGAACCAACTGGCAGGCTGCGTGCCCATGTTGCTGCAGCTGCCTATTCTGCTGGCCATGTTCCGCTTTTTCCCGGCCTCCATCGAGCTGCGTCAGGAAGCATTTCTTTGGGCCGACGACCTTTCTTCCTATGATTCTATCCTCGATCTTCCTTTCACCATTCCGTTCTACGGCGACCACGTGAGCTTGTTTACCCTGCTCATGACAGTTTCGACCATTTTTTACACCCGGATGAACAACCAAATGATGGGATCGAGCGCACAGATGCCTGGCATGAAAACCATGATGTACATAATGCCGGTAATGTTCCTGGGCATTTTTAACAACTTTGCCTCAGGCCTGAGCTACTATTACTTCCTTACCAACATCCTCACCTTTGGGCAGGTCTTTATCATCAAACAGTTTATCAACGAAGAGAAACTGCATAATCAGATAAAGGAAAACATGAAGAAGCCCGTTAAAAAGTCGAAATGGATGCAGCGCATGGAAGACATTCAGAAACAGCAGGAAGGCCAGCGGCGCAAAAAATAATGACAGTTAGATCAGAAAATCCGCAGGGCCAGGCGCTGCGGATTTTTTGTTTTTCTGCGGGCAAGTTTTTCCCGAAAGGGAAACAACGCCGATAAAAAAACAGAATGATTACCTTTGACAAAAAAACCATGGAAGAAGCCGGACTGTCCTGTATTTCGCCCATTGACGGGCGTTACCGCAAGGCCACCTTAGCCCTTGGACCCTATTTCTCGGAACTGGCACTGATCAGGTATCGCATTCTGATTGAAATTGCCTATTTTGAGGCCCTTTGCAAGATACCACTGCCTGAGCTCAAAAATGTGCCGGCCATAGCCATTGACCGACTTCATGAGATTCACCGAAACTTTTCTGCAGCCGACGCCCTGAGGGTAAAAGAAATTGAAGCTGAAACAAACCATGACATTAAAGCGGTAGAATATTACATCAAAGAGCAGTTCAACCGCATTGGTCTTTCCTCGTACAAAGAGTTTGTGCATTTCGGGCTTACTTCGCAAGACATTAACAATACCGCCATTCCGCTTTCGCTGAAAGAAGGCCTGGAGCAAGTGATCCATCCGCTTCTGGAAAGCCTGCTGGCCGAGCTGCACAAGATGGCCCGCGAGTGGAAAGACATTCCCATGCTGGCCCGCACCCACGGACAGCCGGCCTCACCCACCCTGCTTGGCAAAGAAATCCTGGTGTTTCACGAAAGGATCAGGATTCAACTCGACCAGCTTAAGCAGCTCTCCTTCCCTGCCAAGTTTGGCGGCGCTACCGGCAACTTCAACGCCCATTATGTGGCTTATCCGGATATGGATTGGATTGCTTTCGCAGAAAAATTCACGGCTGACATCGGCCTGAAGCGCTCGCAAACTACCACGCAGATTGAGCATTACGACAACCTGGCGGCTATATTCGATAACCTTAAGAGAATTTGTACCATTATTATTGATCTTGACCGCGATTTCTGGACCTATATCTCAATGGAGTATTTCAGGCAAAAGGTGGTGAAGGGCGAAGTGGGCTCCTCGGCCATGCCGCATAAAGTAAATCCAATAGATTTTGAAAACGCCGAAGGAAACGCCGGCATTGCCATTGCCATGTTTGAGCACCTTGCGGCCAAATTGCCCATTTCACGATTGCAACGCGATCTGACTGATTCTACCGTGCTCCGAAATATCGGTGTACCCATTGGGCACATGCTCATTGCCATAAAAAGCACCTTGCGTGGACTGGGAAAAGTTTCGCTCAATCGTGAAGCCCTCGACAACGACCTGGAGAAAAGTATGGTGGTGGTGGCCGAAGCCATTCAAACCATTCTGCGTAAAATCAACTATCCCGAGCCGTACGAAAAGCTGAAGGAACTTACCCGTAACAACCAAACCATTACCCGCAAGGCACTCGATCAATTTATTGATTCGCTGGAGGTTTCTGATGAACAAAAAGGAATACTGAAAAAGATCACGCCCTTTAATTATACGGGCATTCCACCCAGGGAACTGAAGTAAACGACATTGCCTGAATGAAGAATTTTATAAAAATAATACAATACCTGGTTCCATATAAAGGCAAGGTTGCACTAAACGTAATCTTCAACCTGCTGTCGGTGGTTTTTTCGCTGTTTTCTATCACTATGGTGATTCCCTTTCTGGGTATTTTGTTCGATATCCAGGAACCCGTGCACGAGAGGGTTTCGTTTTCGCTTTCGCTTGAATCGCTGATGCACAATTTCAATTATTACATCAGTTTGTTAATAGAAAATCAGGGACCTTTTTATGCACTGGTGCTGATCGGTATTGTGGTAGTTTTTACCAGTTTACTGAAAAATGGTTTCAAATACATGGCCATGTATTTTCTTACGCCCATTAGAAACGGGGTGGTAAAAGACATACGCAATGCCATGTATAAGAAGTCGATCGAGTTGCCTCTTGCCTATTACACCCGTGAGCGCAAGGGCGACATTATCTCGCGCATGACCAACGATGTGCATCAGATTGAGATCAGCGTGATCAGTTCGCTCGAAATGATCTTTCGCGAGCCCATTACCATTATTGTTTACCTTTCGAGCCTGGTGGTACTCAGCCCTCATCTTACCCTGTTTGTGCTTATCTTGCTGCCACTCAGTGGTCTGGTAATCGGCCGCATTGGCAAGTCGCTGCGCGGCACGGCCCTCCGCAGCCAGAGCAGGCTGGGCAGCATCCTGTCTGTAATGGAAGAAACACTTACCGGACTGCGGGTAATCAAAGCATTCAACGCCGAAGAAAAAATGAACTTCAAGTTCAGGGAACTCAACAAAAAGTACACCCGGCTAATGAACAGGCTTTACCGCAAGCATTACCTGGCTTCGCCCATGAGCGAATTTTTGGGCACCCTGGTGGTGGTTATCATAATGCTTTATGGCGGCTCCATGGTTCTTAAGGGCGATGCAGGACTTTCGCCCAATGGCTTTATTGGCTACCTGCTTATATTTTCGCAAATCATCAATCCGGCCAAATCTTTCTCGCAGGCCTATTACAACATACAGAAAGGTATGGCCTCGGCCGATCGTATCGACGACGTGCTGAAAGCCGAAAACATCATTACCGAAGCCCCTGGTGCGCTTGCAAAACCAAGTTTTGAAAGTGAAATTCAGTTGCGCGAAGTTAGTTTCCAGTATGAGGATGTGCCGGTGCTGAGAAACGTGAACCTGACCATAAAGAAGGGCCAGAAGGTAGCTTTGGTAGGGCAGTCGGGAGCTGGAAAATCGACTCTTGTTGATTTGATTCCACGATTTTACGACACCAACATGGGCGAGATCCTGATCGATGGCTTTCCCATTACCAGCCTTAAGATCAAAGATTTGCGAAGCCTTATGGGCAATGTTAACCAGGAGCCCATCCTTTTCAACGACACTTTCTTCAACAATATCGCTTTTGGCGAAAACGACGTGACCGAGGAGGATGTGATCAGGGCAGCAAAAGTGGCCAACGCTCATGAATTTATTGAGCGTACACCCGAAGGCTACCAGACCAACATCGGCGACCGGGGAAGCAAATTGTCGGGCGGGCAGCGCCAACGCATAAGCATTGCCAGGGCTATCCTGAAAAATCCTCCCATTCTTATCCTCGATGAGGCCACAAGCGCCCTCGATACTGAATCGGAACAATTGGTGCAGGAGGCTCTTTACAACATTATGCAAAACCGAACTTCCATTGTGGTAGCCCACCGCCTCTCAACCGTTGTTAACGCCGACCTGATTTGCGTTATGCACGAAGGAAGAATAATGGAGCAAGGCACCCACCATGAGTTGCTCGAAAAAAATGGCATTTACAAAAAATTGCATAGCCTGCAAATGTTCTCTTAAAAGGGGCTGCAACCATTTGGCAAATAATATGTATTTTTGAAGCCGAAATCAGTCGCAGGCTGTATGACACATTAAACTTTATAACATGGATTTAAGCAACATCCTGACCATTTCCGGAAAAAGCGGATTATACAAAGTAGTATCACAAACCAAGAACGGCCTGGTGGTTGAGTCGCTGGCCGATGGCAAGAAAATGCCGGTGTTTCTTTCTGACCGCAGCAGCGCCCTGGAAGATATTAGCATGTTTACCATCACCGAAGACATCCCCCTGAAGGAGGTTTTTCTGAAAATTTTCGAGAAGGAAGATGGCAAACCCTGTATTGATCCCAAAGAGAATGCCGGCAAGCTTAAAGCATACTTCGAGACCATACTTCCCGACTACGATCAGGAGCGGGTATATATTTCAGACATCAAAAAGGTTTACGCCTGGTATAATCTTTTGCTTGAAAAAGGTATGATTACACCAGAAGAGCCCGCCGCCGAGGAAGCAAAAGGAGAAGAAGAGGCAACTGGAGAGGAGCCCGCACCCAAAAAGAAGCCGGCGCCGAAGAAAAAAGCAAAAGAAGAATAAAAATAATTAAGTCCGGTTTTTCCGGACTTTTTTTATAGCTTAGCCACCATGTATCAGCACCTTTTACGCCCCCTGCTTTTTCTTTTCGATCCGGAAAAGATCCATCACTTTGTGAGCTTTATGCTGCGTTTGATTTGCAGCATTCCCGGCGTACCCTGGCTGTTGAAAAAATACTACCTGGTAACGCATCCAAGTCTGGAGCGCACGGTATTTGGCATACGGTTTCCAAATCCGGTGGGTATTGCAGCCGGTTTCGACAAGGAAGCCCGGCTCTACAATCAGCTGGCCTGTTTTGGATTTTCGCATATTGAAGTAGGAACCGTTACGCCCAAAGGCCAGCCTGGCAACCCCAAACCCAGGCTTTTCAGGCTACCAACCGATCAGGCCCTGATAAACCGCATGGGCTTTAATAATGCAGGGGTGGAAGTGTTAGCCGAGAACCTGCGCAGGCACAAGCCAAAACTAATAATTGGCGGCAATATTGGTAAAAATACCCTCACCCCCAACGAAATGGCCATAGCTGATTATTGCACCTGCTTCAGCAAATTATTTGATCTTGTTGACTATTTCGTGGTGAACGTTAGCTGCCCCAACATTGCCAACCTGGCCAAGCTACAAGACAAAGACGAACTGCTCGCCCTGCTAAACGCTGTGCAACTTATCAATAACAGCAAGCCCAAACGCAAACCGGTATTGCTTAAAATTGCACCCGATCTGAACGATGGACAGTTGGACGAGGTTATCGAGATAACACAGGAAACTGGGATCGACGGAATTATTGCTACCAACACCAGCACCCTGCGCGAGAACCTGCACACCCGTTCCACGACAGTGGAAAGCTTAGGAAACGGTGGGCTGAGCGGGAAACCCCTGCGCGACACCTCAACCCGTGTGATAAAATACCTGCACACCCGCTCTGAAGGGAAAATTCCAATCATCGGGGTTGGTGGAATAATGGATGCCGGGGATGCCCTGGAGAAAATCAAGGCAGGCGCCAGTTTAGTACAGGTTTATACCGGCTTTGTTTATTCGGGACCTGCCATTGCCCGCCGCATCAACAAAAGGCTGATCGGAGCGTTGTAGATTTGCATCCAACCTTTTGTTAACCGGCGCTTACTGACGTATGAATATTTATATAATTCTCAAAGGTTAAGCAATTCCAGGTCTTTTTCACGGCCTTTCTCAACCCAGGCTTCAGGAATGATTTTCCAGTTGTTTCGGGGCTGAGGGTTCACCACTTTTTCTTCGCGGAAGTAACGGATCAGTTCGGTCCGAAGGTCTTTTTCTGAAGTAAATGTTATGCGTTCACGCAGTGTGCTATGGTCAATGCCGGCGCCATCGGTCAGGTGACCTCCACCTCCACTGCCACGGTATGAGTTGATGGCCACTTTATAAGTCTTTTGCTCGTCGAAAGGCGACCCATTCTCCATACTTTCTATGGTAATACGTTCACCCGCAGGTTTGCTGGCATCGACAGTATACCTGATTCCAGCAGCTGAGTCGAAATTGTAGGTAGGATAGCGCAGTCGGTGCCGTCCACTGGCATCTACTTGGGGAATGCCTTCCTCATCGAAACGGAAGAGCAACAAATGATCGTCTTCACTTTTCATTTGGTTCAGCCATATGCCATAGGAAAACTCCAGGTAGTCGGCAATCTCCTTTCCGCTCAGTTCCATCACATACAAGTAATTTTCGTATTGGTAAAGTTTGAAGAAATCGCGGACATTTAGCATTCCCGCTCTGAGGGTTTCGTTAAAGGCAAGGGGTGCAGTGAAGGATACATCCGCACCGGTGGTCTTCAGCTGAATTTCATGCACCAGGTCGACAAAAGCGGCTGGACCAAAGAAAGCATCTATTGAGGCCAGGTTGTTTTTTAATTGCCCAACCGGTTCATTGGCGAAAACCACTATTTCGTTAATGTCTTTTTCGAAGCGCTGAAAGAACTCCTGGCTGGGTGCCACCCTGGAGGTGCCTACCATGTCCGCTTTGGTATCGATAAGTTCAAAGCTGCCACGCGCCAGGCGGTTGAAAGTCAGTTCGGCCACAGCAATATTTTGGGCAAAAGATCCGGGTCCTACAACCAGCACCGAGTCGCCTTGAATGTTGGCCACGGTTTCGATTCGCTCGCGATGGTCATGTCCGGTAAAAATCACAGTGAAGCCTGGAACATTTCGGGCAATATAATGGACGGCATTCTCGAGGGGAAATTGCGAAGGGTCGGGATCGGCAGGACCCATGCCCGAATGGAACAGGCCAATGATGGCATCGGGATTTTCTTTTTGCTTAATATGCTCCACCCAGTATCCTGCGGCTTCAACCATATCCTGAAACTCAAGACCTTTCCAGAGGTGCTCGGGCAGCCATTTGGGAATGGCGGGGGTGGTAAGCCCCAGCACGGCTATGCGAATGCCCTGGCGACGGATCACCGTGTAAGGCACAAAATGAGGCTGCCCGGTTTCAGTATTGATTACATTGGCTCCCAAATAGGGAAACCGAAATTCTTTCTTTAAGCGGTTGTATACTTCGGGGCCCGCTTCAATGTCGTGATTACCCACAGTTGCAGCATCGTACTGCATCAAGTTCATGACCCTGCTGAACAGATTCTGACGGCTTTGTTGCTCAAAGTTTGCATAATAAGCAGCAGGGGTTCCCTGTATGAGGTCGCCATTGTCGAGCAGAATGATATTACTGCCCTGACGGGAGCGCACCGCCCTGATAAGATAATGCACGTTGGCCAGCGAAGACTGCAAGGGCTGGTCATTTACGAAATCGTAGGAAAACAACCTGGCATGCACATCGGAGGTAACCGCCACCTGCACCTTTATTTCGCGGGCATCGACAAAGGACGGCAAAGTGATCAGAAAAGCCAGGAAAAACAGAACAAAAAACCGGATTCTCATAAGAGGAATTTTAATAAGTTTGATTAAGGAGTCATAAAAGTAACAAAAAGCAAGCAAAAGGGTTTGGGCTAAAACAAAAAGGCATCCGAATTTTCGAATGCCTTTTCACCTTTCAATACAAACCTTATTGTCCCAGGTATGCTTTCAGCAGTTTGCTCCTGGAAGTGTGCTTCAGCCTTCTGATAGCTTTTTCTTTGATTTGGCGGACGCGCTCGCGTGTGAGGTCGAACTTGGCACCAATCTCGTCGAGGGTCAGGCCATGGTTCATGCCAATCCCAAAATAAAGGTTAATTACATCCCTTTCTTTCTCGGTAAGGGTGGCCAGCGAACGTTGTATCTCTCTTGCCAGTGACTCATGAATGAGGCTGGAATCAGCATTGGGCGAGT
>JAHYJD010000066.1 GCA_019429365.1 Bacteroidales bacterium
CATCGAAAAATACCTGGAGTTAACAACTCAATTGACCTTGAGAAATATAAGGCTTCTGGTGTGGAATATCACTGAATCACATATCCGTGATAGCCTAACGGGGCAAACATTTAAATTCACTTCTCCCACTGCAGAATTAATGCAGAGTCGATTAGCTCCATTAGTAAAAAAATGGAACCTTTTACCGCACTAATTGTCACAAGTCAGGAAAAAGAGAAACTGATCCTGAAAAACAAAAACCCGCCTGAAATTGCGGGTCAGTTTAAGTATATAAAAAAGCAAGAGGTGGCACGGTAATCCACCTCCTGCTCTTTTTAACCACCAAAACAAAACAACATTAACCAATAAAACAACTAAAACCTTGCAAAACTTTTTGAAGCTGGTTCTGCTTTAAACAGCATAGCAATTTAAACAAAATTTTAAAGAAAACCAAATCATTTTTTCTCTTTTTGTTTCTTTTTCAAAGTTAATCTCCTTCAATAATCAAAACAACCGTATTTACGCGTTTTCTAACGGGAGATAACGCCTAAAGGTATCACTGATTTTTTATGGTTTTCACTAAAATCCGGGGCTCGAGCATGTCGAGCATGGCATATTTTACGCCTTCCCTGCCGAGTCCGCTGTCTTTTACTCCGCCGTAAGGCATATGGTCGGTGCGAAAGATTGGGGTATCATTATGAATAACGCCTCCAACCTCGAGCTCATTAAAGGCCATATCTAGTTCATCAACTTTATTGGTAAAAACGCCGGCCTGCAATCCGAAAAGACTGTTATTAACCATTTTTATGGCTTCCCTGAAGTCATCGAATGCATTCAGGGTAACCACCGGACCAAACACCTCCTCATCAAAAACCTTCATGCCGGGCCCGGCCCCGGTGATTATGGTTGGCTCCACATAATTTCCGTTTCGGCCACTGCCGCAAAGCACCGTTGCTCCTGCTTCAGAAGCCTCTGCAATCCAGGCCTCCACCCTTTTGGCATTACCCTCGTCGATCATTACCGTAATGTCGGTTTCGGGCGAGAGCGGATCGCCGTAATTTAACTTCCGGACCCCTTCCACCAATTTTTCTGCAAAGGTGCCGAACAGGCTTCTATGCACAAAAATGCGCTGGGCGTGTATGCACACCTGCCCCTGGTAGGCAAATCCACCCACCAGGCACCGCTTAACCGCATGATCCAAATCAGCCGAAGCCCCCACTATGGTGCCGGCATTGCCGCCCAGTTCAAGCACCACCTTTTTCTTTCCGGCATCCTCCTTCATTTTCCAGCCCACCTCGGGCGAACCGGTAAACGACAACAGCCTGAAACGTTCATCAGTAACCAGGCGGTTTCCGGTTTTACGATCCATTGGCAAAATGGAAACAGCCCCTTTTGGCAAGGCAGTTTCGTCAATTATTTTTGCCAGTTCCAGGGTTGAAAGCGGGGTGGAAGAAGCCGGCTTTAACACAATGGGGCAGCCTGCGGCAATGGCAGGAGCAATTTTATGCACGGCCAGGTTTAGGGGAAAGTTGAAAGGGCTTATGCCGGCCACCGGGCCAATGGGGAAATATTTCACCAGGCCTTCGCGCCCTGCCGCTTCTGGTGTCCAGTCGAGCGAGAGGATTTCTCCGGGCAAACGCCGGGCCTCCTCTGATGCAACGAAAAAAGTCTGTGCCGCCCGCCTTACCTCAGCCAGGGCGTAACGCCATGGTTTGGCCGCCTCGCGTGCAATGATTCCGGCAAAAACTTCCTCACGGGCTGTAATCTTCTCAGATATCTCGCGTAATATGCTACTGCGTTCGAAAGCATGCATTTTCTTCAGCCCGGCAAACGCTGCCACCGCAGCAACAACCGATTGTTCAAACTCCTCTACCCCGGCCAGCCAGGTTCGGGCAAAGGGTTTGCCATCAAAAGGTCCGGAAACAACATGTTCACGGGAGGTCCTTACAAAAGAACCTCCTGAATAAACAAGGAAAGACTCCATAACTCAGAAGATTGGTTTACCAAATGGTATTGCGGTGAAAAGGCGATGGGGCAAACAATCCATGATTAAAACCGCCAAACTGGTTGAAAGGGTTGAAGGGGTTATACCCTTGAGAAACATTGAGCTGGGCACCAAAGCGGAAGTTTTCGGTTACGCGGTAGTCGAAGCCCACCATCATACCCCGCGGGCTCATATTAAATGCCTGAGGGTTCATTTGGGGCTGAGCCATTTGCAAGTTGTTACGTTCAAACCAGGTGCCACCTGTTAGGGTAAGCCGCTCATTTAGCTGGTATGCACCAAGGGCATACACGCTTCCGCTGAAAAGGCGCTGGGGCATCATGCCTGCATCAACCACTGGAACCAAACCAAAAGGCGAAAAACCGCCTGCCCCCGAAAACTGCCCGGTGGAAAAAACGCTGCCTACCACTAAGCTGAAACGCTGGGCTGGATTCCATTGAAAATGAGGGGCAAAAGACTGCGAGAACAAGGAGCTACCACCAAAAGCAGTGGTGAATGAGGTTCCTAACTGAAAGCCAAAGTCTGTTTTGGGTATCTCAAGGATAGGCTCGCCTGGTTCCTGAAGCCCGAATCCTGCCTGCGCATGCAGGGAGGTATAACCAAACATCAGAAAAAAACAAATAGGAAAAAACCGAAAGAAGAATGTTTTCATAACCCCAGGTTTTTAAGTTCACTAAATATAACGCCATGAACAGGCGTATGTTTTTAAAACTTAAGGCAAATCTAATAAATTTCGAGGCTATTATCAAGCCTGAAATTCTTTTCCTGTGCCAACAAATCACAAAACAATTGCTTCTGCAATCTGTTATTCATTAAATTTACCACAATGTTTAAAAAAATCGTATTGACATGAAAACCAATGTGGGCAATCTCGACAAGACTATTCGCGTTATTGCAGCCATTATTGTTGCGATCCTTGTTTATTCCGACGTACTGAACGGCGTTCCGGCCATCATTCTTTCGGTGGTTGCCATTGTTTTGGTTCTTACCAGCATGGTGAGCATCTGCCCTCTTTATCTAGCCCTCGGAATTAACACCAAAGGAAGGAAGAAATAATCTAATTCCTTTTTTCTGTGTTTTTATGTGTTTCCGACCTTTATTTTTTGGACTTTTGCAATAGATAATCCAAAAAAAAGGATCATGGGAGACACGAGCAAAAAAAAGTACAAAACAGGGTTGGTTCTTAGTGGCGGGGGGACCCGTGGGTTTGCTCATCTGGGGGCACTTAAGGCCATGGAAGAGCACGGCATAAAACCCGATATTATTGCCGGTGTAAGCGCAGGCAGCATTGTGGGTGCCCTGTATGCCGATGGCGAAGACGCCGAAGAAGCGCTAAAGGCCCTTACAAGCCAAAGGCTCTTTGGGTTTCTTGAATTTATTATGCCACGTAATAGTCTGGTAAAAATGACCGGATTTGAAAAGACCCTGCGCAACAAACTTAAGGCTAGAAAATTTGAAGATCTGGAAATTCCACTGATTATTTTTGCCGTAAACATTAATTCTGCGGAACTGACACAATTTGACAAGGGCGACTTGGTTAGTGCCATTATGGCATCCTCGTCTATTCCTGTGGTATTTCCTCCGGTAAAAATTGGAGGACAATACTATCTTGATGGCGGCATAATCAATAATTTTCCGGTCGATATGATCCGCGAAGACTGTGAAACAGTTATTGGTATAAATGTCAATCCCATTGGCGAATTCGAGAACATCAAAA
Source organism: Bacteroidales bacterium (assembly GCA_019429365.1). Classification (GTDB taxonomy): domain Bacteria; phylum Bacteroidota; class Bacteroidia; order Bacteroidales; family UBA7960; genus UBA7960. The sequence continues at coordinate 3,699 of JAHYJD010000066.1, forward strand.
GCCTGAAATCAATAGCCGAGCGCACCTTTCATATTTCCATGCGCAACCAGGAAGCAAAGAAAGAAGAACTTTGCGACATTTACATAGAACCCGAAAACCTCGACAAGTTTGGACTGCTCGACATTTCGAAAGCCAAGGAAATTTTCGAAATTGGTTATAAGGAAGCCATTAAGGTTCTGGAGAAGCAGGCCAAATAAACCCTGTTTGTGTTAACTTTGCCTGTCTTAAAAACACCGATCATGCAACATCCTCTCATAGTTTTTAATTCGCTTTCGCGGAAAAAAGAGCCATTCGAGCCATTGAATCCTCCTTTTGTGGGCATGTATGTTTGTGGTCCAACCGTATATGGCGATGCCCACCTGGGTCATGCACGCCCGGCCATTGCCTTCGACCTGGTGTTCCGTTACCTGCAGCATCTGGGTTACAAGGTGCGTTACGTTAGAAACATTACCGATGTGGGGCACCTTGAAAACGATGCCGATGAAGGTGAAGACAAAATCGGCAAGAAGGCCCGCCTGGAGCAGCTCGAACCCATGGAGATTGTGCAGTATTATTCTGATCGGTACCACGAAGATATGGACCTGCTGAATGTAAAAAAACCTAGCATTGAACCCCGGGCTTCAGGCCACATCATTGAGCAGATCGAAATGGTAAAGGCCATACTTGAAGCTGGCTTTGCATACGAGGTAAACGGTTCGGTTTATTTCGATGTGGAGAAATACCACCACACCCATCAATACGGCAAACTGAGCGGCCGGGTGCTCGAAGACATGATGGCCGGCTACCGCGACTTGGAAGGGCAGGACGAAAAACGCAACAGCGTGGACTTTGCCTTGTGGAAGAAAGCAAGTCCTGAACATATTATGCGCTGGCCATCTCCCTGGAGCGAGGGCTTTCCAGGCTGGCACCTCGAATGCTCGGCTATGAGCACCAAATACCTGGGGGAAGTGTTCGACATTCACGGAGGTGGTATGGACCTGCTTTTCCCCCACCACGAATGCGAAATTGCCCAGAGCAATGCCGCCAACGGAAAGGACTCTGTTCGTTATTGGCTGCACAACAATATGATCACAATCAATGGCCAGAAAATGGGCAAGTCGTTGGGCAACTTTATTACCCTGCGCGAGTTTTTCAGCGGGCAGCATAAAGCCCTTGTAAGGGCTTACAGCCCCATGACCATACGTTTCTTCATACTCCAGGCCCACTACCGCAGCACCCTCGACTTCAGCAACGAAGCGCTTGAAGCAGCCGAAAAAGGGCTGAAGCGCCTTTTGCAGGCCCATGAAACCCTGCAAAAAATCAAGCCAGCCAATCAGTCATCCGTCGATGTTTCGGGCCTGCGTAAAAAGTGTTACGAAGCCATGAACGACGACTTCAACAGCCCCCTGGCCATTGCACAATTGTTTGATGCCGTAAGAATCATAAACTCAGTACACGACAAGAAGGACAAGCTTTCTGAGGCCGATCTGAATGAACTAAAAGACACCTTCGATACTTTTCTGATCGATATTTTCGGACTGAAAAACGAGGCCGGCTCAGACAGCCAGCAGATGCACGAGATTGTTGACGGATTGATGCAAATGATCCTCGACTTCAGGCAAACAGCCCGCCAGCAAAAAGACTGGCCCACCTCAGACAAGATTCGTGACCACCTGGCCAACCTGAAAATCACTGTAAAAGACGGCAAGGAAGGGGCAAGCTGGGAGTTGAGTGAATAAAAAAGGGGGCGGTTAGCCCCCTGCACATTCAAACTTTTACTGCCATCCTACAAATACGAAAGTATCCTGCCTGAAATCTGCAGCAATGATATTTCAGCCAGTTTGGTCTGGTACTGAATAGACAGCAGGCGCTCTTCTGCATCCAGCAAGCTTTTCTGCACCTCGCGCAGTTCCAGGCCAGCAAGGGCACCGAGTTTGTACCTTTCGAGGGCGATATCAAGGTTTTCGCGGGCAATCTCGAGGTTCTGAAGCTCCAGATTCAACAGCCTCAGGTTGTTGGTGTAGGCATTGTAAATGGTAAGCAAATCGGCACGGGTTTCTTGCTCAATCTGCTGAAGCATCAGTTCACGATTATTAATTTCAATATTGGCATTGCTCAGGGCCCTTCGCTGGTTGAAGCCGTCGAAAATGTTGAGGCCAAGGGTTAAGCCATAATTGGCACTGAGGTTTCGCTGGTTGCTGACCGTACTGCTCCCAAAGGTGTTATAGGTCATTCCGTAGCCCGACGAAAAGTTAAGGTAGGGATAGGTACGCGAAGCAATGATTTTCCTGTCGTATTCCGAAATGTTCTGGTTTTTTGCAGCAATCAGCAGGGCGGTATTGTTGCTCATGGTGGTTTGCAGCAAGTTGTCGTACACCAGGTTTGGATTCACTTCAATAATGGTATCTCTCACATATACCATTTCGGTAATGTCGTCGAGGGCAATATATTCGTTGAGTCTGATGCGGGAGGCCCTCACCGTTTCATACTGACGGCCCAGCCTGGAACTGTCGGCATTAAGATATACCTGTGACTGCAGCAGCTGAAGCTTGGATCCTGATCCCAGCAAATACCTTTCCTCATCAATACGCGCCCTTTCCTTTGAAAGTTCAACGGCATACTGCAGATTGCTCAACAGCCTTTCCTGCTGGATGAGATTATAATATTCGGAAATAATCCTTCCCAGCATATTTTCAATAGTAAAGCGCGTTTGCAGCTCGCCAATTGAATTGATTTCCTGCAGGCGCTGGTAAGTGGTCTGTACCCTGAACCCGTCAAAAATGGTTTGATTAAGACTCAGTCCGGCATTGCTGGTGGTATTGTGAACACCCCGGGTGGAGGTGGTTCCGCCATCTGCAAGGTTTTGATCCACGTTATTAATAATTCCCGACTGCTGGGCGCTAAGGCTCACCCGTGGCAAGTACCCGGCATTGCCAAGGGTGACATTATTAGAGGTAACCTCTTCATAGTTTCTTGCCAGGCGAATGGAAAAGTTCTTCTCCAGGCCCAGGTTGATGCATTCCTGCAAGGACAGGGTTCTCTGTGCTGCCACAAAAAAAGGCAGCATCAGTAAGAGAGCGGCACTAAGAAACAGCTGCTTCGCTTTCATTTTCAAGGTCTTTGTTTTCAGATGAAACATAAGAATAAACGGCCGGTACAACAAACAAGGTAAGGAAGGTTGAAAGGATCAAACCACCCACCACGGCCACACCCATTGCAACCCGGCTTTGGGCGCCTTCGCCAAATCCAAGGGCAAGGGGCATAACACCCAGAATGGTAGAAAGACTGGTCATAAGAATGGGTCTGAAACGAGCTGCCGCAGCAAACTTTATGGCATCCAGCTTTTTCATGCCGGCTCGCTTACGCTGGTTGGCAAATTCTACCATAAGGATGCCGTTCTTCGACACCAGTCCAATGAGCATAATAATACCGATCTGGCTGAAAATATTCATGGTGATGTCGAAATACCACATAAACACCAGCGCACCAGTAATAGCCAGGGGCACGGTCATCATCACAATGAAGGGATCCTTGAAGCTTTCGAACTGTGCGGAAAGAACCAGGAATATCAACACCAGCGCCAGCACAAAGGCAAACATAAGGCTGGAGGAACTTTCCTGGAAATCTTTGGAGTCGCCGGCCAGGGCGGTACGGAAAGTCTCATCGAGCACTTCATCGGCAATGCGGTCCATTTCGGCAATCCCCTCGCCAATGGTTCTTCCGGGGGCCAAACCTGCCGAAACCGTTGCAGCAACAAAACGGTTATAGCGGTAAAGCTGTGGTGGCGCGGTCTGCTCCTGCAGGGTTACCAGGTTATCGAGCTGCACCATATCGCCTGAGTTGTTTCGCACATAGAGTGATTTGAGGTCAAGCGGTTTATTTCTGTTTTCGCGTTCCATCTCGCCCAGAATCTGGTATTGCTTTCCATGCATAAAGAAATACCCGAATCGCTGTCCGCTAAGGGCCAGCTGAAGCGTTTGTCCCACATTTTGTGCCGTCACCCCAAGAGAGTTCGCTTTCTCACGGTTTATGGTGATCTGTATTTCAGGTTTGGTGAACTTCAGGTTCACATCGGCCATTTGCAGCACTTCGCTGTCGTTCACTTTGTCCATAAACTCGGGCAGCACCTCGCGCAATTTGTCGATGCTCTGGGCCTGTAGCACATAACGCACCGGCATGCCCCCGCGGCGGCCACCAAAGGTAGATTGTTGCTGAACGAAGGCCCTGGCCTGGGTCATTGGGCGTAGGGCATTTGTGAGGCGGTTGGCAATTTCGTCCTGGGAAGCCTCCCTCTGATCGGGTGATGGCAGCATAACACGCACGTTGGTCCAGCCTCCGGAAACCATAGATATCATACCTTCCCTTTCAGGAACAATCTGCTCAACCATGTCAGACACATCGTCGATGTAGTCGCGCATAAACTCGAAGGTTGCCCCTTCAGGGCCGCTGGCGTTAATGGTGATTTGCGAACGGTCCTCCATGGGAGCCATTTCGGCCGGTATGGAGGAGAATAGAACTACAACCAGCCCTACGGCACCAACCAGGATTACAATGGCCAGCCAGCGCCTTTTCAGGAAATTATCCAGGGCATTCTTGTAGGCATTATTCATGGAACGAAAAAAGCCTTCTGTATTCTCGTAAAATTTGCCGCGTTTAGTGCGTTGCTTCAGGATCTTTGTGGAGAGCATAGGCGTGAAGGTGAGGGCCACAAAGGAGGATATGGCTACCGCACCGGCAATCACAATGCTGAACTCACGGAACAGACGACCAGTCATCCCCTCCAGAAACACAATAGGGAAGAATACGGCAATAAGGGTAATGGTAGTAGAAATAATGGCAAAAAAGATTTCCTTTGATCCGGCAAGACCCGCTTGAACGGGAGTCATCCCCTGCTCAATCTTCACATAAATATTTTCCATCATTACAATGGCATCATCAACTACAAGTCCAATGGCAAGCACCACGGCAAGCAGGGTAAGCACGTTTATTGAGAAGCCGGCCATGTACATTATAAAGAAAGATCCCACCAGCGACACTGGAATAACCAGGATAGGAATGAGCGTGGTTCGCCAGTCGCGCAAAAACAGGAAGATAATAACCACCACCAGCACAAAGGCAATATAAATGGTGTTTTGCACCTCTTTAATGGAAGACCGGATGAAACGGGTATTGTCAAATCCGATACCAATGCTTACATCGTCGGGCAGGTCACGTTTAACATATTCAATCCTGCGGTAAACTTCATCGGCAATTTCAATATGGTTTGAACCCGGTTGGGGCACAATGGCATTTCCCACCATTGGCACACCGTTTCGTCGCACAATGCTGCGTTCGTCTTCCGGGCCCAGTTCGGCACGACCCACGTCCATAAAGCGAACGATCTGACCACCCTCTTCTTTAATAATCAAATTATTAAACTCAGCAGGTGTGGTCATGAGACCCAGGGTGCGGATGGTGAGCTCCGTGGTAGTGCCTTCAATACGCCCTGCAGGCAGTTCAACATTTTCGCGGTTGATGGCGTTTCGCACATCCAGCGGAGTCAGTCCATATCCGGCCAACTTCACCGGGTCGAGCCACAGGCGCATGGAATAGCGTTTCTGCCCCCAAATGTGAATACCACTCACCCCAGAAATGGTCTGCAGCCGCTCCTTTAAGGTCAGTTCAGCAATTTCAGATAGTTCGAGCAATGAGCGGCGGTCGCTCTCCAGGGTAATGAACATAATTGGGGTGGCATCCGCATCGGCCTTCGACACAATGGGCGGGTCCACATCGCGTGGCAGCATCCGCTGCGCTTGCGAAACCTTGTCGCGCACATCATTGGCAGCAGTTTCCATGTCAACGGTAAGCTCAAATTCCACGGAGATCCTTGAACCCCCTTGACGACTAACACTGGTGAGGGTACGAATGCCGGGGATACCATTGATGCTTTGTTCCAGCGGTTCGGTGATCTGCGTTTCAATTACATCGGAGTTGGCACCAGGATAAGAAACGCTCACCGAAATAATCGGAGGGTCAACACTAGGAAACTCCCTGATGCCCAGATAGGTCATCCCGATAAGGCCAAAAAGCAAAATCAGAATGGTGAATACCGTGGCAAGAACGGGTCGTTGTATACTTATGGACGAAAGGCTCATTTTAAATGAATTTCAGATTAACACTATTCTGCACTGACAACCTGATCAAGATTCACCTGGATGCCATGTCTAAGTTGCATTACACCGGTGGTAAGCAGGGTGTCGCCAAACGCAAGGCCTTCCACAATCTGAATACGATCTGCAGTCCGCAGTCCGGTTCTCACCCTAAGTTGTTGTGCTTGTCCGTTTCGGTAAACATACACTTTATCCCCATCCATTTCAGGGATGAGCGCCTCCGTTGGAATGGCAATGGCATCTTTGATTTCATCGAGTTGCATATTGATGGCGGCAAAACGCCCTGGCTTCAGCCCTCCGCTCTGATTTGGAAAAAGCGCCCTGACCACAATGGTACGGGTACGAATATCGACCATGGGGTCGATGGCATATACAGAAGCACTGAATGGCTGGTTAATTCCATCAATACTGAAAGTTATCGGGAAGCCCGGGCCCACACTGCCTGAATAACGCTCAGGAACCGAAAATTCGATTTTAATGGGGCTAATTTTTACCAGCCTGGCAATCCTGGCGTTGGGGTTGGCATAGGCTCCTTCGCTCAAGTAGCGCAGGCCGATAATGCCATCGAAGGGAGCGCGCAACTCGGTTTCGGCAATGCGGGCTTCGACCAGCATAACATCGGCCTCGAGGGCTTGTAACTCCGTAACGGCCTGGTCGTAGCTTTCCTGGCTAATGGCATCGCGCGAAAGCAGGTTGCGTTGCCTGAACTCACGCTCCTCGGCAAGTTTTAGCTGGGCCTTAAGCTTGAGTAACTGGGCCTGCAAATGCCGGTCGTTGATTTTGGCAAGCAGATCACCCCGTTTTACCCTGGTCCCTTCAGTGAAATTGACACTTACAATCTTCCCGGAAGTTTCAAACGACAAATCCACCTCCTCATCAGGAAGCAAAGTTCCCGTGCTGTTTATCATCTCACGCAAAACCGATGGCCCAATGATCAAGGCATTGGCTGTGAGCGCCCTGGGCTGAAATCCCTGCATGCCGGGACCACCACCGGGACCAGCAGCAGGCTTGCTGAACATAGGCTTAATTTTCGGATAAAGAATTATCCCAAGAATCACCACAATAGATAAGGTGGTCAAAAAAAGGCGCAGGTATTTTTTCATTTGAAGCGGGGTAATGAGGTATAATTCGTTGAATTTCCTAATTATGGGATAATGTTTGACACCAAAAAAAAGCGATGGTTTAAACGCCGGGAAAAATTAAAAAAAATTAACCTTTTTTGCTAATTTATAGCGAATTATAAAACGATTTTTCTCTGATTTTGTTTGATTTTTTCCCAAATTTGCGAAGTCGAAAAAATGTGGAACCCTTTCCCGGAAATTTCTGCATTTTTTCCTGCAAAATGTGCCGCAAAGAAAAGGCAAACTTAAATTCAATTTTCAAAACAAAAATTTTTAATGATGACAAAAAAAATTATGATGCGTTTTAGTGCCCTATTGGCCTTGCTGCTTATCATGCATGGTTTTGTTGTGGGACAAAAGACCTACACTTACGAAAGTTTTCCGAACGATCCACTGAATGCCCGGATTTACACCCTCGACAATGGCCTGAAGGTTTATCTTTCGGTTTTTGATGAGGAGCCCCGTATTCAGACTTATGTGGCCGTTCGCGTTGGCAGCAAGAACGACCCGGCCGAAACCACCGGTCTGGCGCACTATTTTGAGCACCTGATGTTTAAGGGCACCAGCACGTTTGGTACCCTCGACTGGGAAAAGGAAAAACCATTGCTCGACCAGATCGAAGCCCTTTTTGAGGTGTACCGCAGGGAAACCGACCCGGCAGTCAGGACTGCCCTCTACCGGCAAATCGACAGCATTTCTTATATTGCCTCCACCCTTGCCATTCCCAACGAATACGACCGCCTGATGACCGCCATTGGCTCAACTGGCACCAATGCAGGAACTTCCAACGATTATACCATTTACATGGAAAATATTCCTGCCAACCAACTGCACAACTGGGCCAGGATACAAGCTGAGCGCTTCGACGATCCGGTGCTGCGCCTTTTCCATACGGAGCTCGAAACGGTTTACGAAGAAAAGAACATGTCGCTCACCAACGATGGCCGTCAGGCGTCAGAGGCTCTTTACAGCGGGCTTTTCCCCAACCACCCCTATGGTTTGCAAACCACCCTGGGTGAAGCCGAGCACCTGAAAAACCCCTCCCTTATCAACATCCGGAATTTCTTTGAGCAATACTATGTGCCCAACAATATGGCCGTGGTTATGGCTGGCGACTTCGACCCGGATGAGGCCATTAAGGTCATTGACCAGTATTTTGGCCAGCTGAAACCCTCCCCGGTTCCTGCACCCAATTTTGGACCCCAACCCGAAATTACGCAACCCATTGTGAAGGAAGTAATTGGCCTGCAGGCCGAAAACGTGCAGATAGGCTGGCGTTTCGAAGGCATTAACTCCGACCAGCGCCCTTACCTGAATATGATCAGCATGATTCTGAGCAACGGCCGTGCGGGCTTGATTGATCAAAACCTCAACAAGAAACAAGCTACCCTGGGTGCCGGGGCATTTACCCGAAATATGACCGACTACTCGGCATTTACCATGTCGGGACGCAACAAACGAGGTCAGACTTTGGATGAGGTGAAAGACCTGCTTTTTGAACAACTCGAATTGCTAAAAAAAGGTGAATTCCCCGACTGGCTTATGGAAGCGGCTATCAATAACCTGAAGCTGCAAGAAATGCGCCGGGTGGAGAGCAGCAGGGGCAGGGCAGCAATATTGTATTCTACCTTCCTCAACAACACCCCCTACGAACAAATCATCAATTACCTGGACCGCCTTAGCCAGATCACCAAGGAAGAGGTGGTTGCTTTTGCCAATCAGCACCTGCACGACAACAATTACGTGGTGGTTTACAAGCGCCAGGGGCAGCCCACCAACCTCGAGCAGGTTGAAAAACCGGCCATTACCCCTATTCACATAAACCGCGATGCCGAGTCTCCCCTGCTTCAGCAGGTAAAAGCCACGCAGGTTGAAGCCATTGAACCAGTGTTCCTTAATTACCAGAGTGACATCACCCGCGGGCAAACACGCAACAACGTGGAGGTGCTTTATGCAAAAAACACAGCCAACCCCACCTTTACCCTAACCTACCACTGGGAAATGGGAAGCTACCACGACAAGTACCTGCCCTATGCCGGAAACTTCATTAACTTTCTGGGCACCGACAAATATTCTGCTGAAGACATTGGAAACGAGTTTTACAAACTTGCTTGTACCTTTAATGTAATGGTGGGCAACGAAGAAACACGTATTACCATCAGCGGACTGAGCGAAAACATGGAAGCCGCCATGGAGCTTTTCGAAGAGCTGATCTTTAATGCCCGCGCCAACGAGGACGCCCTGGCACGCTATATTGAAAACGCCAAAAAAAGCCGTCAGGACAGCAAGGCCAACCAGGGTTCGAATTTCTCGGCACTGGTCAACTACGCCATTTACGGACCCGAAAACCCCAGCACTTACACTCTTACTGACGCCGAACTGGATGCCATGACTTCGACCCAGTTGATCAAAAAACTTCAGGACCTATGGTCGTTGCAGCATCGTGTAGTTTTCTTTGGCCCACAAAGCCTCAATGAGGTTACTTCGCTTGTACAGGAACACCACAAAACCCCCGGGAGTTTGCAGGCAATCCCCGCCGGCACCCGTTTTGAACCCAGGGAAACCGCCCAGAACAAGGTGTACTTTGCCCATTACGATGCCAACCAAAGCTACCTGCAAACCGTATCAAAAGGCATTCAATACGACGCAGCCATGGTTCCGCAAATTTCCATGTACAACGGATATTTTGGAGGCGGCATGAATGCCATTGTGTTCCAGGAACTGCGCGAAAAACGTGGTCTGGCCTATACCGCCCGCTCAAACTATTCGGCACCCTCGTGGCCAAACGAAAACTACATTAACAACAGCTTCATTGCCACGCAGAACGACAAGGTAATTGATGCCTTCAACGCCTTCAACGAATTGTTTAACGACATGCCTGCCTCCGAAAGCTCTTTCCGTCTTGCCCAGGAGCAGCTCATTTCCAACATTCGCACCCAGCGCATCCGCGATGCTGGTGTGATATGGAATTACCTGAATGCCCAGCGCATGGGACATACCCAGGACCCACGCATCCTTCTGTACAACGAACTTCCAAAACTCACCCTGGAGGCTGTGAAGGCGTTCAATAAGAAATACGTAAAAGACCAGCCCAAAACTTACGTGATCCTTGGCGACGAAAACAACGTGGATTTCGCCGAGGTTGAGCGTCTCTTTGGCCCGGTAACCAAACTTACCAAGGAAGACCTGTTTATCTTCTAACCAGGTTTTGGTTAAATTAGCGACCGCCCCGCGAGATTTTGCGGGGCGGTTTTTTTATCGTAGGCAAGAACCAAAGCCTTTAAAATTTGTTATATTTAAAGCCAAAACATTTTAATAGTTAATTGCAAAAAAAATTCACATGAGTTATTATTTCAGCACCAAAATGCCAAACACCTCCTATGATGAGGCCATTTCCATTGTAACGGGAGAGTTGAAGAAAGAGGGTTTTGGGGTCCTTACACAGATTGATGTGAAAGACACCCTTAAGAAGAAGATCGATGTAGATTTTCGAAAGTACATTATTCTGGGAGCCTGCAACCCCCACTTTGCGCACCAGGGCTTGCTGGTTGACCCGAAACTCGGTGCTTTACTTCCCTGCAACGTGGTGGTGGAAGTACTCGAAGACGGTCAGGTGGAGGTCTCGATGATCGATCCTGTGGCAATGGTTTCCCCGATAAAGAATGAGGAGATCGATAAATTTGCGTTAGAAATCCGCGAACGGGTAAAGCGAATCATTGAAGGCACGGCCCGCCGTGTTTCTTAAAGGGGCACCCCTCAGGCAGGCAACACGTAATAGAAGATTGAAAAAAAGTGGAAAATGGCGCCTGCCAGCACAAATAAATGCCATATTACGTGGTTGAAGCGATTTTTGCGCCGCAAATAAAAAATTATTCCCAAGCTGTAAGCCAGGCCACCTGCCAATAGCCACCAAAGGCCCCCGGCAGGTACGGTTTGCAGCAATGGTTTAATGGCGATAATAATGATCCAGCCCATGGCAAGGTAAATAATAGTGCCCACAACCCGCATTTTGTGGGTATAGAAAAAAAGTTTGAACACCACCCCTGCAATGGCCAGCCCCCATATAATTCCGAAAATGGTCCAGCCCCAGGGCCCCCGCATCGACACCAGGGTAAAGGGCGTGTAAGTGCCGGCAATCAGGATAAAAATAGAGGCATGATCGAGGATGTTGAGATGCTCCTTTATGCGCTTGTTTTGGAAACTGTGATAGAGCGTGGAGGCAGTGAACATTAGAATGAGGCTGAATCCGTAAATGGAAAAACTGACAATTTTCCATGCATCGGGCTGGCGGATGCTGGCAAAAACCACCAGCAATACCAGGGCGGCAATGCCCAGTAAAATACCAATACCATGGGTTATGCTGTTAAGAATCTCATGAAGGTACAATACCCAGCGCCTGCGTTCCATATATCTTTTCTTTACATTAACAAAGGGCTGTAAAAGTAGCCAATTTAAATAACTATCGCTTTTGGATTTCAGGGAAAATCGATTTAAATCCCCTATTTTTACAAACGTCATTTACCAATATGAATTACCCAAATTCGATGATTATGCTTGAAGGTTTCAATCCCACCCTTGATTATGCCCTGAAGCTCGACCGCAATGATAAGCTTTCGCGCTTTCGCGAACGCTTTTACATACCAGAAAACACTATTTATGTGGACGGGAATTCCCTTGGCCTGCTTTCGCAAGATGCGGAACAATCATTGCTTCGGGTGCTTAACGAATGGAAAGCCCTGGGCATTCGGGGCTGGCTCGAAGGACAGCGGCCCTGGTTTTATTTCGGCGAGCAGATTGGTGAAATGGCTGCCGACATCGTAGGCGCCGAAAAAGGGGAACTGGTGTTTTCCGGCACTACCACGGTCAACATTCACGCCCTGGTAAGCACTTTTTACCAGCCGGCTGGCAAGCGAACAAAAATTCTGGCCGACGAACTGAACTTCCCTTCCGATATTTACGCCCTGGAGGGACAAATAAAAATCAAAGGCCTTGACCCGAAAAAAGAATTGCTGCTGGCCAAAAGCCACGATGGGCGTACCCTGGATGAAAAAGCCATAGTAGAGCTAATGACCGATGAGGTGGCCCTGGTTTATCTTCCTTCTGTTTTATATGCCAGCGGGCAGTTACTCGACATGGAATACCTCACTGCCGAGGCACACAAAAGGGGCATTCCTATTGGCTTCGATTGCAGCCATTCGGCAGGAGCGGTTCCTCACCATTTCAGCAGGTGGGGTGTTGACTTCGCCACCTTCTGCAGTTACAAATACCTGAACGGCGGGCCGGGTTGTGCCGCCTTTATTTACATAAACAAGAAGCATTTCGACAAAGAACCCATGCTTGCCGGATGGTTTGGATATGTTAAAGAAAAGCAGTTCGACATGTCGCTGCAGTTTGAGCATGCACAAAACGCCGGCGGCTGGCAAATCTCTTCGCCGGGGGTGCTGGGGTCATCAACCATGGAAGGTGCCCTGCAAATCACCCTGGAGGCCGGCATCGAAAATATCCGCCAAAAATCACTCATGCTCACTACTTATTTCATGCAACTGGTCGAAAACACCCTGAGCATGCCTCCCTTTAATTTCTCTATGGTAACCCCGCCTGAAGCAAAAAACCGCGGCGGACACATTGCCCTGACCCATCCCGAAGAGGCACTCCGTATTAATGAAGCACTAAAAGCAAGGGGTATTATTCCCGATTTTCGCCAGCCCGACATCATTCGTATTGCACCCATTGCCCTTTACAACACTTTTCTGGAGGTTTGGCAGGTGGCCAAAGCCCTCAGAGAAATCGTGGAAAATAAGGAATTTGAACGCTTCCCAACCCACAGAAAAGCAATTAGTTAAAAAAATTTTGGTCGGCCGGCACAAAGACTGCCCAACCTATTAAAATAAGCACTACTTTTACGGCGCATTAATTTTTAATCAAACCTTTTAAAATGAACATTTTTGTAGGAAGCCTTCCTTTTCGTTTGGAAGAAACGGACCTGAAGGAATTATTTGAGGAGTATGGCGAAGTTACCTCTGCCAAAATTATCACCGACAAACTGACCGGCCGCAGCAAAGGCTTTGGTTTTGTTGAAATGTCTGACGACGAAGAAGCCCAGCAGGCTATTGACGCCCTGAATGGTACTGAAGTTATGGGCCGCAGCATTGTGGTCAATAAGTCGGAAGAAAGAAAAGACCGTGGCGGCGAACGTCGCGGTGGTTTTGGCGGCGGCCAGAGCCGTGGCGGATACCAGGGCGGTGGAAACCGCAGGTCTTACTAAGCGTAAGCCTCCTTGCAGCTTTTGGATCTTGTAAGAAACGAATTGTTTATATAATAACCTCTTCTTCACATTCCAGGCGCGCAACACCAAAAAGCAAGAAGCTGTTCCCTCGGGAGCAGCTTCTTTTTTTATACAAAAACCCAAGTTTTATATTAAATCAGAATAGGAATATAACTAGGTATTTATACTCATAATTACCTGAAATTATTTAAGTGAAATAACAATAAATATTTAAGGGTTTTAACAAATTGATTTCCAGAGTTTTTATTTGTAACTTCATTTAATAAAAGAAACCGCTGTTTGGAGGAGTCAAACTAACTGGCCGTCCTATTGGTTTCAGAGCGGCCCCCAAAAACCTTAAAACCCAATTTTATGAAAAAACAAAAAATTGCCCTGCTTCTTGGCATTGCACTTTTATTGCTGGCCGTTCCCGGGAAATCGCAATTGCTGATCGAGGGAAAAATTAAGAACTGGAACAAAGGCGAAGGACGCCTTGTTTACCAGGATATGATCACCGGTGACCTGACCGACATGGGGAGCATTGATGAAAAAGGCGGGATAAAAATTCCGCTGTCGGCCAACTTCAAGCAAGAAGTTGATTTGATGACGAAAAAAGCCCTGGAAAATGCCCCCCAAGGCTGGAGCATGAGAAAAAATACCGTCGCCTCAACATTCAACTGCAATCCCGACGAAACAATAATGACAAACGGTGAGGCCGAAGTTCTGGGGCTACCTGAACTTGAGCTAACCGATAAAGAAGGCATGGCCGAAAACGGTTATCTGTATGCCAGCAACAGCCAGCAGGTTGCCGAATGGCTCAAATCATGGGGGATGGAAAATGCAGGTAAGCGATACTACTTGCGCTGGTTCTTTGTGGTAGAGGATGCTTCGGTTAACGGCGAATGCATCATTCCCACCTATACGGGCAATGGCGATGAAAACTACGTGGACTTTACGGTGGTTAGGCTGGAGCTGAAAAAAGGCTGGAACCCTATCAAAACAGAATATGAAGAGCTGTTTACCAACCAAAATGGCAAGACTTACGCCTCAAGAACCATAATTTCACGCATTGACGAAACTCCGGAAGATCTTGAATGGTTTGCCCTTGGGGGGAAAGATTATTAGTGTGATTCCCGTTAAGATACACCGCATTAGAAAACACCAAAAGAAACTCGAAAAGCTAAGCCCATGAAAAAACATATCATAACTGTTTGTGCTGTGCTGTTTTTCAGCCTCTTCACCACTGCGCTTCAGGCTCAGGT
>JAHYJD010000067.1 GCA_019429365.1 Bacteroidales bacterium
CTCAATTTGGATGTTTAAATTTAGAAGTGGTAACTTTTGTAAGTGGATTAACACCAAAGGAAATTATGACATTCTTGAAAGAATATTTTGAGTTGGTGGAAAGTTATTTAAAATAATTTTTTTTGGTCACTAGCGTTGCGTCTTAGTCAAAACATTATCAACTGATTATAATTTCGCTCTTTGACATCTTGATAATTTGCGTTTTCAAATAATTTTGGCATTGGCGTGTGATCAAATGGTGCAAGACTTATCAACTGAAGGATTTCGTATGGTGTATATGGCAGGTTAAGTTTCTTTTTGGCGATAATTACCACAAGGTATGCCGATATAGCAATCCAGATTTGAGTTTTAACGGCGTTCTCACTCTGCCCCCAAAATGATTTAATCTTAAGGTGTTGTTTAATCCACTTGAAAAATGTTTCAATACCCCATCGTGACTTGTATAACTCCGCGACCGTTGAGGCTGACAGCTTGAAGTTGTTTGTTAGAAATACAAAATTTCTTTGCAACTCTTCATCAAAAAATACCACACGCCTCAATGATCTGGGATATCGCTGTGATGTATTTACACCCGTCAAGCGAATGATTTGATCACTGATAATTCCCTTTAACTGATTGGTTTGATTGCTCTTGGACACCTTGAACTTCATATTGGTCTTTGCCCTAATGACAAAATTGATTCGTTCTTTGGCTAGCGCATGTAGGCGCTTAAAATCCACATAGGCTTTATCCATAACCAAATAACTACCTCTGGGAAGGGTTATGCTATCAAGGATATTAACGTCATGTACCGCTCCTTCGGTAATGAAAACATATTCGGGAATAACAGTCTTTAAATCAAGTACTGTGTGGATTTTTACCGCGGACTTGGTACTGCGAAATGTTGCCCACCAAAAGACCGACAAACAAAGATCCACAACAGTTGAATCAAGAGCATAGATTCCACCTTTGAGTTTTGTCTTAAGTTGATTTTGCCCAGCATACATGCTTTTGGCCTGATCAATTAACTTTAGGGCAAAATCCTGGAAAACTCTCCAGTCTCTGGTTTCATTGGCACGAGAGATGGTAGATTTATGAAAGGGCTTGCCTATCCCCAGATGATAGAGTTTATCTTTATGCAGTTTCAAACAAAGAGCAGTGTCGCTGAGACTTTCTCGGTGGGTAAGCTGCCCGAATGTCATACACAGAAACTGTCGCCAACAAGTAAAATCTTTAACCTTATAATCCCCATTGTAGCGCTTAACACAATACTTAAACACATGATAAGGAGCAAATTCCATTACTTGTGCGAAAATCATTTTGCCTCGATTCATAGTCATAGTTTTGTGCGAAGTAACACAAAACTATTTTCAAATCGTTGCTCGACAAAAAACTTCTGTAACGCAGATATATCAAGACGTTCAAAGAACGTAAGTTAAAAACAACGCAACGCTAGTGTTTTTGTAATATAAACACCATTTCAGCCGCAACTAATTCAATGGTGATGAGAAGAATCAAGTCATTCATTTCTTCATTATGAATCACTTTGATTTGTTGAAGTATTAAGTCCTTTTTTTCTTCTGGACTTAAGTAGTTGTCGATGTTTTTTGTAAGATGGATATTTCTTCCACTCATTTGAATCTGTTAAGTCCTTTTCATGGGGCATAAATTCAAAAACCAAAATATAGCCAAATGGATATTCCGGACTAAGCTGACCCCTCAAATATCGGAATAAATGTTGGAGATATTATCTGCCATTCCGGCGGATACTGACCCCCTTTTTTTGAAAACAGGAAATTTTATTCCGGAGCATGCTGACCCCTTTGGGAGCGATTCCGGAGCATATTGACCCCCTTTTTTCAAAGCTGGTTTTGGTTACTTAGCGTATACAAATACACTAAGTTTAAAAAGAGCAAAGATGGCTGGAAAACCAAAACCTATGAGTCAGATAAAACAACTGATACGACTTTATCAGGCGGGCACGGGAAAGAAAACCATAGCCCGCGATCTTGGATTAAGCAAGAATACCGTGAAGGCTTATATCAGCAAACTTCAGAGCCTGAAGGTGGATCTTGGTGAGCTTTTAAGCCTTGATGATCCTGTACTGGAAACCCGTTTTCATGCGGGCAATCCGGCTTATAAAGACACTCGTTATGAACAGCTAAAACCCTTACTGGGAGATTTTATAAAAGAACTTAACAAGACCGGGGTAACCCGCCACTTGTTGTGGGAAGAATACAAAGAATTGGTTCCCCACAGCTATAGTTACTCCCAGTTTTGTTATCATCTCTGGCAATACACCCTGGCATCGCATCCCAGTATGGTTCTTGCCCACAAACCCGGCGAGAAGCTTTATATCGACTTTGCAGGCAAGAAGTTATCTTACACCGACCCAGAGACAGGTGAGGTAATTTACTGCGAAGTATTTGTGGCCTGTTTGCCATATTCAGATTACGGTTTTGCCATGGCAGTACCAAGTCAGCGCATTGAGGATTTTATCTATGCCCTAAGCTGTTGTTTACATGATTTGGGTGGCGGCCCTCAGGTACTTGTGCCCGACAATCTCAAATCAGCCATCGTAAAGGCCAGTCATTACGAACCCGATGTAAACCGGGCACTGGAAGACTTTGCCAACCACTACCAATGCACGGTAATCCCTGCCCGCGCGGGCAAACCCAAAGACAAAGCACTTGTAGAGAACCAGGTAAAACTGATTTACAATCGCGTTTATGCCCGCCTTCGCAAGCGGCAGTTTTTTAGCCTTGGCACGCTCAACGAAGCTATTGCACAGATGGTAAGATTGCACAACCAGACCCGTATGCAGCAAAAGCCCTACAGCCGTGAGGAGTGTTTTGTGGCAGATGAGAAACACTTGCTAAAGGCCCTGCCTGAGCAAGCTTATGAGATTAAATACTACCGCGAGTTGAAAGTGGCAAAGAACAACCACGTCTTTCTTGCACAAGATAAGCACTATTACAGCGTGCCTTACCAGTATACCGGAATGAAGGTCAAAGTAATCTATACCCGCAGCCTGGTACGTATTTATGCCAAAGGCAATCAAGTGGCACTGCATAAAAGAAACTACAGGCCCGGAACCTACTCCACAGACCCCTCTCATCTGTGTTCACAGCACCGCCATTACCTGGAGCGCAGCCCCGACTATTATAAAAACAAAGCCAGAGCTTATGATGCTTGCCTGGGCAAACTATTTGAACAAATCTTTACCCAGGACAAATATCCCGAACAATTATACAAAAGCTGCGACGGTTTGCTTCAACTGGCCCGCAATACCAGCAAGGAGCAACTTAGGCAAGCCTGTGAAGTGGCACTGGCATATCAGAATTACTCCTACACCTTTATGCGTAATCTGCTGACCAACAAAGTAACGCTGCCAACGCGTCAACAGCCCCCAAAACCTTTGCCCCAGCACGGCAACAAAAGGGGTAAAAGCTATTTTCAAACCATTTTAAATCTTTTTTAAACTATGCAAACACTCGCACAACTCACCTCCCTTCGTTTACATGGCATGGCCCGTGTATGGCAGAGCCTGCAGGAAACACGGCAACTGCACCAAACCTCACTGGAAGAAGGCATCCAGCTCATGCTCCAAAGCGAAGAGCAGGAGCGGGTCAACCGTCGCTCTAACCGTCTTACCAAAAATGCCAGGTTCCGCTACCAGGCTTCACTGGAAGAAATACATGCCAACTCTTCCCGGGGGCTGGAGAAAGCACTAATCACCCAACTGGCTACAGGAGAATACATCAATCAGGGACAAGCCGTACTCATTACCGGAGCTACCGGCTGTGGGAAAAGCTTCCTGGCTTCTGCCCTGGGACATCACGCCTGTGTTCAGGGCTACAAAGTGGCTTATTATAACCTGCAAAAGCTGCTTATTAAAACCAAAATGGCACGCGTAGACGGCAGTATCTACAAGCTCCTGGAGCAAATCTCCAAAACCGACCTGCTTATCCTGGACGATTTTGGACTCACTCACCTTGAGTATCAGCAACAAATGGATATAATGGAAATTATAGAAGACCGCCATGCAAAGAAAGCAACCATCATAGCCAGTCAACTTCCCGTGGCCAGTTGGTATGATGTCATTGGTGAAGAAACCATTGCCGATGCCATTTTGGACCGATTGGTTCACTCTTCTTTCAGGGTAGAACTCAAAGGAGATAGCCTAAGAAAAAAACTGTAAATTTGTCAGCCATCCCCGCTCTTTGATACCAAAAACCCAGGGGGGTCAATATGACCGGAATGGGGGGTCAGTATCACCGGAATATCCAATATGTACCTCAGCGTTTTCACGGCTGCTGCAATGCCTTACGTAAATACTGTATTGCATCATGGTAAAACCGTCCTTGAGCAATCTTTTCCTAAAAAGGGCATGCTCCTTCCGGTCTTTTTTGGTATTGGTGGGCAGATCAAAAAATACGAAAATCCACAAGATCCGGTACTGGTTTAAGCGTGACAGACTGGAGCCGGTCATCAGTTCAATTCAGGGTAAATCAATTTCCTGGCTGTTCCTGCAAAGCAAGCCGACAGGGAGGCGGTGGTTCGCTGCACCCCAACCATTAAGGGGCTGCTCTTTCCTTCAATCGTAATATCTATAGCCGGAATTTGCAATAGCTCCCGTTTAATTTCAGTAGTCAGTTCATATTCATCGGGGAATTTTTCAGCAACATCAATGACCACTTTATCCACATAAGGTCTGAAAGGCTCCATGATATCGGAGGCCAAACACCAGGGATTGTATTTGTTCCGGTGATGAATGCCCAGGGCAGGCACCATACCGCTTGCAGTTAAAGAGCGCGCCACGATAGCCAGCAAAATGGCATAGCCATAATTGAGCAAGGCGTTGGGCATTTCACCAAAACGATGCCTTACAAAATAAGCATCACTGCCAAAAATACGATCCCAGTAATGGGCTGCAGCGCGCCCCTCCACGTTTTCCGGATCGCCGCTTTTTACTTTTTTCAGCAAGAACTGAAGTTTTTTGTCGCACGCCCCCCTCTGCCTGAGCAAGGCAGCCTGGTTGGCAATTTTCGCCACCACTGTTTGCTGCCACAAGTTTTTCTTCAGAGGAACCGAGCACGAAATCTGTTGCTGCAGTTTTTCGGTAAAGGCATGGTGCGAAAACATGGGCAGCATCAATCCGAAAGGAAGATGCTTTCCATCACAGCTAATGATGGCTGCATTGTTTTCAGCAAGTTCACTGATCAGGGCGTGACTTATGGTTATGTGCGGATTGTCAAGAACCATAATACCCACGTCTTCAATGGGAATCGTTTTAGAAACCAAGTCGCTTTCTTCAGGGTATTCAATTTTTAGCTGAAGGTCCTTTTTTCTTAAATAACAGGGATTGCCAAAATACAACGTCCGTTTGATCATTTTAAACGACTTTTAAGTATTTGTTGATGTTTATTAACTTTTTGCCAGCTATTTAAGAAATGATTCAATAGGAAGGTTTTATTTCTCCCAGATAATTCAAAAAAACTTTAAATGGATTTGCATTTTCCCATGCTTTAAAACTTCGAATTCTATAAAACTTCTTTGCTTCCATTGCTTTTGCGGAATCATCAATTTGAGTTTCCAAATGATGCCGGAACACATAGTAAAAGGACCCTAGTTTTTGTACCCGGAAAAGGTTTTTGCTTACTTTTTCCTTTTCATTATTTAAAAGAGCAGAATTTATTTCCTCTGGTTGCATTCCAATAATGAACATTTCATTTTGCTGCAGGCTTACTTCGAATTTTAAACCATCAGTTGGTAATTTTCCAAGAAAACTCTCTGGCAAAGGTTCTTCTTTTGAAAGAATTTTGCTCCAAACCACTTCCGGGTTCTTAATTATTACCGGAAGACCGAATTTCTTTCTTTCAACCGCATGCCAGAATGTGCAGACATGTTCTATCAATTGTCCGGTTATGTCACGATAAATGGCAATATGGTGGTTGTTTCCAGGCTTAACAAAACCAATGGGTTGGCCTTTATCATCCCATTTAACCGGCTCAACGGAAGATAAGCCTGTAAGCAAACGAATGCTATTAATTTTAATGGATTTTTCTTTGTCGTACCATAACGGTTCTTTAAAAGCTTCTTTTGGATTGCCCCCGTGGTCATCAAGGCGTTCTTTAACAAGCTGCCTGATCCTGCCATCTATAATGTAAGGCACATCATTTGGTTTCAATCCTTCAACAGGATATTTAATTACGAATTCCTCCGAATAGCAAGATGCATTTTCCAGTAAAACTTCATTCTCGCGATCAAGGTAAATGGGCTCTTTCTTAACCGAATCCAGTGCATTTTTTACATTGCCGTCAAATTGAGCCAATCTTTCCTCAATCAATTCCTTTATCCTTGGTTTAAAAATTAGTTGTGGATTGGCAAAGAGATATTTAAGGGGTTGGTAAATGACTTTATTTGTTTTAGGATCGCGTTGCAAAGTCATAATTCGGCCGTAAACACTTTCTTCACTTAATGGGCCGCGGGGAACCACAATACCGGTTTGGACAACCTGGGTTTTCCCTCCCTTTTTAATTTTTCTTTTTCCATAAGTGGCAACCTTTTTACCAGCTTTAAAGGAAATTAGAATTTCGGCAGTTTTTTGCTGAACCACATTCGTATTAAAGGGCTTTTTTGCAATCAGGTATTTTTCTAAAAGAGAAAGTCCATTCCTCTGGTTTTCACCGTTCTCTTTCAATTCGCGATACATTTCATCACGATTTCCCTGACTGCTTAAGTTATTTATCCTCTGGATAAAGCCCTGCTTTGTGCATGCAACCACCAGGGCATCAATGGCATGATGACGGTGGTCGTTGCGCTTGGTCCAGCCTTTTATTACCTCTTTTTTATGAAGTTGCCCATTACCAGTTTCCCATTCTACCCATTCAGTAAGTTCTTGTTCCTTATGCCTGGGCAATTGCAAATTCATTAAAATATCATCCCAACCCCAAAGCCTGCGGAGGTAATCTGTCACGCTTCCGCTTGTGCTCCAAACATTAAAGCACACCTGCTGCAAGATCTCCCTGGCTTTTCTTGATATATATTGAGTTTCTCTGATTTGCCTTTCAATGAAGTCATCAGGTATCTTGCTGGCTGGCATTAAAAGTTTATCTCTCTTTGCTTTTCCAATCAATCCATTATTAAAGAGTTTATCCACTCGCTCAATATAGGCTTCTAAATTCGTTGATCCTTTTTGTTGCATGAAATCAAAAGCGGTTTTATTTCCTTTTGCTTCATTGCAAGCCCGATGAGAAAGTGTTTTGTTGCTTTGTGAATCATCAAACAGGAGTGATTTTGGAATAATATGCTCTACATCAACATTATCTCCCCTAAGGGCATCTGAAATCCCAAAAGGTTTTCCACAGTATACGCAGCCAGCATTTAACTTGCTTTCTTCGCCATTAATTTCATGGAATAGCCTAAATTTGATGACATTATTCCGAGTGGCCCTGATTCCATATTCATCAATAAGCCGGTTACGTATCTGGTCGTTTTCCCTCTCACGTTTCCGAAGAAATTTAAAGGTATCGTTTCTTTCTTCCTGGCTTTGCTTAAGCTCCCGTGCAAGTTCAACCCTGATCTCATCTGGTCGCCCATAAGTTTCTGTAACCGCATTGACCAGATTGATCATTTGGTTGAGTATTTTTTCAACAACCGGCTGCCTAAGGCTATTCTTTGGGAGCAATGGAATGGAATCCAAAAGCTTTCTCTTAAGATTTTCGTCTTTTGTAAGACTGCCAGAATGATTGTATCCTGCAAAGGAACAAGCATCGCTGTAAACCCAACCATCCATTAAATAAGGTAAAATTTTTCTAATGGCTTTGGCTGACTTATTTCCAAATCCGCTTTTGGTGAAATCAATCCTTGCAAGTTTCTCTGCAGTTAGTTCGTCAAACAAGAATTTTTCCTGAAGAACCTTTTTGCATTCTTCAAAGTCACTAATTGAATAGATGACATGCCACAATTTATACAATGGTTCGTACTCAAGTTCAGGAGAAATTTCTTTTTTTTCGGTGGCATCTGAAATCTCCCCTGTGCTTTTGCTTACTAAATAAGCCTCCCCTGCTTTCTTTTCAACCTGCAAATCAAAATTCAACCAAGGGTTATTTATTTCAAGAATTTTGGCAAACTGAGTTTTGGTTAGATTACCCTGAATGCCTTTCAATAATTGTTTATCATAATACCAACCATCATTCTTATCAATTCCCAAAATACCAAACAGGTCCTTAGCCGTCAGCTTCTCGTTATTATCGAGGTGTTCAAATATTTTTTTCTTTTCCTCCATTGAAAAAGAATATTCTTCACCTTTTTTGTTTTTAAGTTTCAGGGTGTTTATGCTTTCCCAAATTTTGGATATCTGAAATAATGGTGAACTTCTTGGCGCTACTTTTGGTCCGACAAAAACTTCTCTGCCTTCCTTATCATTTGTCCAAAAGCCTTCAAAATCGCACACACTAACCAGACCTTTTTGTGATTTTAACTTTCTTTGATAATAAATGATCTCGTTTCTTAAGGTGTTAATAAATTCATCGGTTATAATATCAGGGTAATGCTTTTGTTGTTGTTTCAAGATGGCATCAAACTCCTCAATATAAGCTTCTCTTGGGTAAACTTGCTGCTTGATTCGATAATTTGGATTAGCTTCTAATTCAGGATAGAACTTTTGCCCAATGGTAGCGCCCATTTCCTTTAACTCAAGGTGGCGGCTTTTAACTTCGGCAACATATTCAGTATCTTTCTTATCAAGGTTTTCTTCCCTTCTGCTGCTTTTATAACCTCTTTTCTGATTTAAATGGTAAAGAACTCTACCCAGTTCCTTAAGCTCCACTTTTTCAGTTACTGCCTTTGCCCTTAAACCCCACAATGGCAATTGATCAAGAGCAAGCAAACCCCTACCAGGAAACAAGTCTTTTTCAATAAGAAGTTCAGTTAAAGCTTTTCTTCGAAGTTGATAACGGTCGTATCCTTTTCGCTGAGTGCGACGCATGGTTCGTTTCCGATTCTTGGAAATCTCATTCCCTGCCGAGAACTCATCACGTTCATCCGGATTTAGCGGGATAATTCTGCTTCCCAATCCCAATATGGAATTTTCATTATTTTCTTCTTTTATCAACGCCCATCCAATACTATTGGTTCCCAGATCAAGTCCTAAAATTTTCTTCATAATTATTTGGAATTTAATATCAAATCTCTACCTTTGTTTTACAATCTGAAGCAATTCACAATAAGGATTATTCCGTTGTGAAAACATTTAAGGCGGCGCAAGTCGCCTTTTTTTATTTGCCTGATTTTCCGCTAAAATATGTCTTTTGTTTGATTCTCACAATTTTTATCGTTAATATTTAATTTTTATCCCACCAGCGAGGCCAAATTATTTCTACACCTGATTTATTAGAGGTCAAGGCTTGACTTGAAGTCAATGTTAAGTCAGGGCATAGGAGAATAAGTCAGGGCTTGACTAGAAGTCAAACCCTGACTGTTCATCAATGCCGTGGAGCGTGAGGTGGTGGTAAACTGCCCCAAGAATGGAATCTTGCATACCGGTCAAATTCGGCTCTGTTGAACCAAAGAAATAAGTATTCGGGAACAAGTTTGGTTTTTTCAATAACTTCAAAAACAGTATAAATACTTGAAACAATGCAAGGTTCTTCAACATTTAAAGCGATGGCAATTTTATCCCCTCTTCTTGAAGTATCGGATACATAGACGAATTGCTCCCTTTCAACAATTTTGTATGAATGAAGACTAACTCCGCTCATATTGGCAACTGATTCAATCAACTTTTTTGTTGTTGACACCCCACGAAGCAAAGTCACCGAAAAGTCGGTATTCCGTTTATCAACCTGCTTTATGTAATCGCCAATTCTTTTAAAGCTCATTATCTTTTAATTTTAACCTGATAATTTGTTTTTCGCGTTCAATTTCGGCGGCCAGTTCTTCTTCGCTGGGCAGGTAGGGCAAGTATTTGCTGGCAAAAAGTTGTTTGTTTTCGTGCAGCACCGAATATCGGGCTATGGTGCGGTCGGTGTCGGTGCAGAGCAAAATACCAATGGTGGGGTTGTCGCCTTGCTTGCGTTCCAAATCATCAAACATGCGCACATACATATCCAGTTGTCCAATGTCCTGGTGGTTAATTTTGTCGGTTTTAAGTTCCACAATCACAAAACATTTCAAAACGTAATTGTAAAAAACCAGGTCAATAAAGAAGTCCTGCGTTTCGGTGCGAATGTGTTTCTGGCGGGCAACAAAGGCAAAGCCCTTGCCTAACTCCAGAAGAAATTGTTGCAGGTTGTCAATCAGGGTTTGCTCCAGATGTTGTTCAGTGTATGCATACAGGGTGGGAATGTTCAGAAATTCGAGCACGGTGGGGTTCTTGATAAATTCATGTGTATCCAGCTGAAAGGCTTTGGTGTTTTCATTCATTTCCTCCTCTACGGGTTGCTGAAGCTGCGATGAGAGCAAGCGTTGGTAATAAAGTGTATTGACATTCCTCTCCAGGGTGCGCACAGCCCAGTTTTGTTCGGCTGCTTCTTTCAGGTAATATTGTTGGGCATTTTTGTCAGACACCCTCATAATCAACTGAAAATGCGACCAGCTCAATTTAGCAGACAGTGTCTGCTGAATTGCCCCAATGTCAGGAAAGGTAAGGTAGAACATGCGAAAACTCCTGATATTCCCAATACAACGTGCTTGTATTCGGCAGAATCCACACCACCTCTTAGTTTGTTGGCGCTTTCCCAAAGGGTTAGTTCAATTGGTTTTTCTTTTATTTCTTTTTTTTGTTTCGCCATTATTGCTTTCAATAGATTAAGTATTTCTAATTGGCTAATATGCTTAAAATTGAACTTGCCTTGCAAATATAGAAATAAACTAAAATAATGTCGACTAAGTAATTGGGATTGCTTAAGGCGGCGCAAGTCGCCTTTTTTTATTTGCCTGATATTCCGCTAAAATATGTCTTTTGTTTGATTCTCACAATTTTTATCGTTAATATTTGGCTTTTATCCCACCAGCAAGGCTAATTTTTTTCCACAGTTGATAAACTATTAGTAAGGGCTTGATAAGAAATGGGCTGGGCGGGGAGTCTCTGTTTTGTCGGGGCCTGACTTGTAGTCAAACCCTGACTCAGACCATGCAAGTCCTGAACAAGTTTCTATTTAAGCCGTATTTAAACCGTATTTCAGCCGGTTTAAAACGGTTGAACACCGGTTAAACACCGGTTGAAATTAGAACTTGAATAAAGTTTCGTAGGTCAGGGCCTGGGATACTTAATAAGTCAGGGCTTGACTTGAAGTCAATGTTAAGTCAGGGCATAAGAGAATAAGTCAGGGCTTGACTTGAAGTCAAACCCTGACTGTTCAACTAGCGGATTCCAGGTTCAAGGTTAAGCGCAGTGCTCTCTGCCCTCTGCCACCTTTTTAGTGCATTATCCGCATTCCGCCGCCGCTGCCGGGCCGGTGGGTGTTGTCGAACACGTTGAGGGCGCGGTTAAGCGAGTAGGTGAACGACAGCAGGAAGTAACGCCCCAATGAGTTGGTTTCCAGGCGCTGAATGTAGTTGATATCGGCGCTTTGGGTTACTCCCAGGTCCTTATTCAGCAGGTTGTAGCCCGAGAGTTTCAGCTCCCCGGCATTGCCTTTCAGGAAAGTTCGCGAGAGGCTGAAGTCGAGCATGGGTATTTTGCGGTCGAAGGCTTCGGTGCGTCCTTCGTAAATCTGGTAACGGTAGCCTGTACCCAGTCGCCAGTCTTTCAGGAATGTCCAGCTTACTTCTGAGCCATAGGTTTGGTTTAGGAAGGCCTGTTCCAGGGCGCTGAACTCATATTTGGTAAGCTGCTGATTCACGTTGGCCGTGAGGCTGGCTTCGAAGCTGTCGCCAGGCCTGAAGGTAAAGCGGGCGTTCCCGCCAAGGATGTTATTGGCAATATCCTGCTCCAGCCCGTTCAGTATGTTTACGCTCTGCGAGTGGGTTATGGTGCTTCCCACCTGGAAGCGGCTCTTGATCTTGCTCAGCCCCATGTTTACGTTCACGTTGGCCCTCAGGCTCATGTTGTCCTTCACGTTTACGGGTGTGATGGTGCGCACCAGTTGTTCGTCTACGCTGGTGGCATTGGTAATGGCGTTTTTCACATAATCGGCCGTAAAGAAGGTAAAGAAACCAAAGGATGTCAGGGGGTTAAAGGTGTTGAAGCGCAGGGTGGCACGGTGGCGGTACGAAGGTTTCAGTTCAGGGTTCCCAACGTAAAGGTTCAGCGGGTCGCGGTTGTCGATAAGGGGTTGAAGCTGCAGTATGCTGGGTTCCTGCACGTTGGTTTCGTAGTTGGCCATGAGCCTTCTGAAGTTGCTGAACTCATAGTTGAAACGCAGCACAGGCAGCACATGGGTGTAATCCTTGTTGATTTCCTGGTTGCTGGTAATGATATTGCCCCTGAGGCTGGTTACCTGAAGGTTGGTTCCAATGGTCAGGTTATATCGGTCGCGGTTCTGGTTAAGGTTAAGGCCGGCGCGCTGAAAAAGATAGGTGTTGTTATACTTGTTGGTAAGCAGTTCATTTTCGGTCTGAAGCGCATCTTCAATATCAAAAACCTGCTGGTCCACTTCATTAAAGTTTCGGGTAATCCTGTAGTTTGCCTCCAGAAAACGGCGGTTACCAAGGGGCTCAGTATAGTTGGCGTTGACGCCCATGGAGTTGTTCAGATTTCCCAGGGTGCTGTACTGGAGCAATGGCTGGTCGTAGGGGTTGTTGCCAAAGAAACGGTTGAGGGCTTCGAGGTTGGCATCCTGGTCGTTGCCCAGCGAGCTGAAGTTGAGCCCTGCAGTAAGGGTTCTTCCGGGTTTGTTGAGGCGCTGGCGCCACAGCAGACTGGTTTCCAGGCTTAGCCTCTGCCCTTCCGAATCGGTGGCTTGCTGGCTTGAGTTCTGCATAAAACCATCGGCATTGAGGGTGGTGCTGAAGCTTTGCAGGTTGCTCTCAGTTTTGTTGGCGCTGGTATTGGCCGTAAACAACAAGCTGCTGGCCTCGCTGAATTTATGGTCGAGTCGCAGGTTTAACCTGTGGTTGAAATTGCGGTTATCCTGAAGACTTTGCTGGTCGAAAAAGAAGTTGCCCGATGGCAGGAAGTTCTCTCTTTCGAGGCTTTGCGACACATCGTGACCCAGCTGGTTGTAGAAATAGCTGGCGGTGACTTCTGTTTTTTCGCCCAGTTTGCGGTTCACGTTGGCGCCTCCTGCCCAGGAGGTCATCAGGCCATTGGTGGCGGGTCTTCCATCGAAGCTGATGGGAATGCTGGCGCTGTTCATGGTAATTTGCATGGCACCACCTCCCCCGCCGCCCAGCAGGCTTTGGGCACCCCCGCTGAAGTTCAGGTATTCGCCCATGGAGAAGCCGGTCTGGTTCACGTTGTTTCCCATACCCAGAATAGATAGCTGCCCCTTGTTGTCGAAACGGTTTATGTTGGTCTTTCCCTGGAAGCGTTCGTCGGTGCCATAGGCTAAACTGGTGTTTCCGAACAAGCCTTCCTTGCGGTCCTCTTTCAACTCGAGATTGATGGTACGTTCGCGCTCGCCATCGTCAATACCGGTAAACAGGGCTTGCTCTGACCGCTGGTCGAACACATGCACTTTCGACACGGCATCGGCAGGCAGGTTTTGTGTGGCCATTTTGGGGTCACGGCCAAAAAATTCCTTGCCATCAACCAACACACGGCGCACCGTTTCTCCCTGGGCCACTACCCCCCCATCCGATTGCACTTCGATGCCGGGCAAGCGTTTCAGCAGGTCTTCCACCACCTCGTTGGGCAGGGGTTTAAAAGCCAGGGCATCGTATTCTATGGTGTCATTTCTTACCCGCATGGGAATGCGCTCTTCCTGCACCATCACTTCAATAAGGGTCACCCTTTCGTTTTCCAGGCGGATAGTCCCCAGGTCGAGCAGGTTGCCTTCGGGAGGCACGATATTTTCGAAATGCGTGCCAAAGCCGATATAGGTAATGCGCATAAGGTACTCCCTGCGGGCCAGATTGCGTATCTCGAAACTGCCGCTGAGGTTGCTCAGTCCATAGTTTACCATGGTCGAATCAACGGGATTGAGCAGCAAAACAGTGGCGTTTGGTAAGCCCGCGTTTTCGGGGTCATTGATCTTTCCTTTCAGGGAAAAGGGCTGTGCCTGCACCAGCACGCTGGTAAAAATCAGAAGCAGTGAAACAATTAACCGTTGCATTATAGTATTTGTTATTTATGGTTGGATATTAAAAGATTCTTATGTTGCCGCCGCCTGGATTCATGCGCTGCATCTGTTCTTCAACAAACTTATTAAACTCTTCGCGGGTCATTTTTTCGCCCCTGCTGGGTTTGCGTACTTCGGCAGGTTTTACCTCACGAGCCTCAATCTGCCTGGCCACCCAAACGCGCTCGCCGTTGTTAATGTCGACGGCCAGCACCGTTCCCGGGAGGGTTACATACTTATCGGGGCCCATAAAGGGCGGCAGCTGAGGCGAAAACCATGCAGTGATTTCCTGGTTAGCCACCGTGTCGGTATACCATGCCATCATGCACATATAGCCGGCAATCTCCATTTGCTCGTTGCCAAACTTCCAGGGTTCAATACTCAGGGTGTCTGTAATCAGAAAGTTGCGGCCCATCACATCCTGAAAAACGGTGCGCACGCGGGTTTCGCGGTCCACGTGGGTTTCGGTTTTGGGAGACCGCATCATCATGCGCATGCCGCCACCACCGCCACCCATTGGCTGGTGCACCTGATCCTCGGTGGCTTTGTACAAACTTTCTGTAGGGGTAAAAAATAACTGGAAATTATCGGTGCGAAACTGAGGAATCATAGCCTTCAGTTCCTGGCGTTCGGGGGGAAGGCTGCGGTGCACATCCATGCGTACCTCGTAATTTATCACGCCCTGGCTGATCTGGGCCGAAATGCTGGCTGCCATGCCCAGCAATAAAATAAAGAATAAGCTTTTGTGAAATTTCATGGTGTATTATTATTTTGGTTTAGGCCCTTTCGGGGAAAACAGCATTGATTTAATGCAGCAAAACTAATCATAGTAACCCAAAACCAATGTTAATGCAAGCATGTTTAAGGTTAATAAAAGGTTAAAGACATTACAGCTATAGTTTAATGCCTTAATTTTGAGGCATGAAAAGAAAGAACTTCAGATTGGTTGTGCTCTTAATGATATTCAGCGTGGTATTGTTGAGCATACTGCAGGTTTTGTGGCTGCGCTCCGAATACCGCGCTTCGCGCGATTCTTTCAGGCGCGAAACCCACCTTGTTTTTCGCAGCACGGCCCAGCACCTGGCCGACAGCATTTTCTTCAGCCAGGTGAAGCTCATGCCCGGCTACGACAGCATAAGCGGCGGGCGCTCCCAAATGTTTCGCTTCCCTCCCACGTTGTCCGACAGCGCTGGTTTTGCTTCAGGCAACCGCATGCGCACCCTAGAAATTTACCATCCTGCCGCCGACACCGCTGCCCGTCAGGTAAGAATACAAATCGAGGCCGAACGAACCGATACCTTAACAGCTACGCCCAATCAGCCAGGAAATTTTCGATATTTACTAAGCATGTTTTCTGAAGGTTTCAGTGCCGACAGCCTCGGTAAGTATTACCGTAAAGCCCTGCCTGAGAACTATCGCAGACTGGATTTTGAGATCATCGAACGCAAGGCCGACTGGTTTCAGCACGGCTGGGGCCGCCCGCCCCAGGAGCGCAACGACAGCCTGCCTTTTGCCACTGGCTTTTATCCTTTTGGCATGAACAGCGTTTATGCAGCCAACTTCAGTGGGGTAAGGCCATTTTTGCTGCTCGACATTTTGCCCCAGCTGTTGTTCTCGATTTTTATTACCGGCCTCATCCTGGCATCGTTTATCCTGGTGCACCGAACCCTCAAAGCCCAGCAGCGCCTCATAGAACAAAAAAACGACTTTATCGGCAATATGACCCACGAGCTGAAAACGCCCGTTGCAACGGTAGGGGTTGCCCTGGAGGCCATGCTAAGTTTTGATGTGCTCAAAAACCCTGAAAAGACCCGCGAATACATAGAGATGGCCCGCCACGAGCTCGACCGCCTGGGCCTGATGACCGAAAAGATCTTGCGCACCTCAGTGTTCGATTACGAATCTGAAATCAGGCAAAACAAGACTATGGTTGATATGGCCGCTGTGGCTAAAAAGGTCTGTAGCTCCTTTCATCTGGTGGCCGAAAAGAACCATACCAGCCTGGTGTGCGAAAGTGCGGGCAGCTGCACCGTTTTGGGACATGCCGAGCACCTCACGCAAATGTTATACAACCTGGCCGACAACGCCTTTAAGTATGCAGGACATGGGCCCGAGATACGGATAACCCTCGAAGGGGACAACAACCACCTTCAACTTACAGTTGCCGACCATGGACCGGGCATTGCCCCTGAGCACCATACCCGCATCTTCGAGAAATTTTACCGGGTGCCTTCGGGCGACGTGCATACGGTTAAGGGCTATGGCCTGGGGTTAAACTATGTGGCCGGAGTGGTTAAAAGTCATGGCGGCAAAATTGTGCTCGAGAGTAAACCTGGTCATGGAGCTGCCTTTATTGTAAAATTGCCCAAAAATGCCTGACATGGATGCCATCAGGGTACTTTATGCAGAAGATGAGCCTTTCCTGGCACGCATAGTACACGAAAGCCTCGAAAGCCGCGGATTCTCCGTAAGGCTGGTGTCCGATGGCGCAGCCGCCATGGATGCATTCCGCGAATTCAAACCCCATATCTGCGTGCTCGATGTCATGATGCCCTTTAAGGATGGCTTCAGCCTGGCAACCGAAATCAAGGGAACCAACCCGGCCATGCCCATCATATTCCTGACGGCAAAGGTTCAGACAGAAGACTTGTTAAAAGGCTTCGCATCAGGCGGGAATGATTACCTGCGCAAGCCATTCAGCATGGAAGAGCTCATTGTCAGAATTCATAACCTGCTCCAGATTACCTCAAACAACCAGGGAAGCAAGGAAAAAAACAAGCCGAATATAATCAGGCTGGGAAAATATGACTTTATTCCTGAACTGCTGGAGCTTCATTTCGAAGGCAATGAAAAAAAACTCTCTCAGCGCGAAACACGGCTGCTGGAGTTATTAACCAGCGACATGAGCCGGCCGGTGCTGCGAAAGGATATTTTGCTCGACGTTTGGGGCGATGATTCGTTCTACAACAGTCGCAACCTGGATGTGTATATCTCTAAACTCAGGGACTATTTTTCTGAAGATCCCGGCATAGAAATAGTCACCAAGAAGGGTGTGGGATACCATTTCATTATTCGCAAGTCATAATTGATTCTTACCAAAACCACTTAATGCCATGAAAAAAGAGCTCATTCTTAAAACAATTTTGCTGCTCTCCTTTTTGGGAACGATAATTACTGCCTGTTCGCCAAAAATCAGCATGGTAACTGCCTGGCAAAATGAACCGCTTTCCATTGCATCGGCCGAGTCTTGGTCAGCACCCACCGCAACGGATAAACGTTCTAAACTTGACTATGCCCTGTCAAACGACCGGGAAAACCTTTACATAATCCTCCAAACAGCTGATCCGGCCACACGATTAAGGATAATCCGAGCCGGAATGGAATTAGAAATTCAAACGCCTGAAAACGAGAAAAATCCGGGAACCATTAAATATCCGCTGCCAGAAGAGAGGATAACCCTGTTTGATGGCATTGGCCGCCAGGAGGGCGCACGGGATAGACCCAGACAGGATCCAACAGAGATGTTCAATAGGGTAATGGCAAGCCAGACAGAACTTGAGTTGAGTGGTTTCAGCAACCACCCGAATGGCAGGGTTCCGCTTCAAAATGAAGGAGGAATAAACATCGGCGTGGATATGGACAGCCAGGGAGTCATCACTTACAAGGCCTTAATTCCACTCCACACTTTTCTTGATGAGTCGCCTGCCGGAATCAGCGCACAAAATCACCTGCTTACCATAACCGTTAACGCAATCGACATGCCCGGTGGCCCTCCTGGAAACTTCACGGGGCCAGGCATGCCCGGTGGAGGAAGAACTTCGCCAAATGACCCGGGCTATCGGGGAGGCGCTTCTGGCCCAAGGCCGGGTGGTGGATATATGATCGGGGTTGACCTTGACCGGCTTACAAGGAGCGAAACCATAAAGATTAATTTTAAACTGACCAGCCAATAAGGTTGTTTCTTTAATTATTTACCCGATCCAATCCTTAAAAATTCTTTCAAGTTAATGGAAGGTCATGTCTGGAGCCAACCG
>JAHYJD010000189.1 GCA_019429365.1 Bacteroidales bacterium
ATAATCAAGTTTTTTTTCATACGGGTTAGGTTAAGGTTAGGGTTGAGGGTTGTCATTGTTGTCATTGTTGTCTGCTTCGCGTTGTTCCCGCACGTGCAGGATTGTCTGCTCCGGGCTATCAATTTTGTCATGGGTATCAGGTATCTGGTGTTTGGTGTAAGGCTAGCCCCATGCCCCATGCTCCATGCTCTATGCCATTTTCCGTGTAATCCGTCATAATCCGTGTAATCCATTCATTATCAAATTATCACATCCTCTAATCATAAATCATAAATCATCATTCATCAATTTTTTCAGGGCTCTTTCAAGCCTTTCGAGGCGGGCACTCAGATGCTGGTTTTCTTGCTGAAGGCGGTCGATTTGGGTTTGCTGCTCTTTTATGGCTTCCACCAGCACTGCTGAAACCTCAGCGTAGTTAATTCCTTTAAAACCATCCGTTTGGTTGGTAAAGACCAGTTCCGGGATCACCTTTTCAAATTCCTGTGCAATGAAACCAATGCGTTGACCATATTCAGGGTTATTGATCCAGGTAAAGGATACCCCGCGCAACTGCAAGACCTTGTCGAGGCCGCCCTGCAGGGTTTGGATGTTTTCCTTCAGTCGGATGTCGGAGGTGGAGGTGGTAAGGGTTCCGTCAGAAGTGCGGTTTACCACACCGGAATAAGCCCCCGAACCAATAGCCCTAATGCGGGCATTGCCATTCACATCAAGCGCTTGTGTGGGGGCGGTGTTCCCTATGCCAACAAAGGCATTCGACTGTTTGGCAAAAATGGCCGTATTCCCGCCCGTGTTATAAATATTTAAACCGCCGGAAGAGGAGTGGTTGAATATGGACCATTTTACATTGGTCCCTTCGTAAATTCGGAACCCGGCATCCTGCCCAGCGTTTGATTGAAGGTACATAAAGCTGCTTGGAAATCCGGCACCCTTTAAGTGCAGGCCGGCTTCGGGGCTGACTGTTCCTATTCCGGTGCTTCCGGAAATATAAAATTTCCCCCCGGAAAAAAAACCGGAAAAGCCCTGGGCAGAAGACACTGACGACTTAATTCCGAAAGTAGTGCCACTGGTGGCAATTGCTTGGGCATATATCCCTGTTCCCTCTGTGCTGTGGCTGGTGAAATGCCCGCCAAAGGTTACACCGCTATTGCCATACGAAAGAGCTTCTATGGCAATATTAGGCGATGTGCTACATACACCCCTTCCGCCTGCACTTGCACTATAGAAATAACCGCCATAGGTAGGCCCGCTCGTGGCTGAAGCAGAGGCAATCACCCCGGTTCCTTCACTGCTAAAGCTTTGGAAATGGCCGCCATAATTGTTGCCAGTTGTGGCCGTTGCAGCGCCCTGAACTCCGGTAAAAGAGGCCTCGCCGTAAACCCCTTTGCCTATAGAACTATTGCTGACAAAATATCCGCCAAAGGTGTTTCCGCTGTTGCCGGAAGCAAAGCCAAAGACCCCTGAGCCTTCGTCGCTGAGATTTACGAAATACCCTCCATTGGCTACCCCGGAAGTAGCTGTTGTAACGCCCTGAACACCAGTAGTTGCGCCTTCTCCGCGCACCCCAGTACCATTGCTGCTATAACTTTGGAAAATACCTCCAAAGGAAGAGCCACTGCCAAGGGTCGAAATACCCCAAATACCTACATCATTATTTCCTTGTGCTTCTAAGGTAGCAGAGGGGGTTGAAGTGCCAATACCTACTTTGTTATATAAAAGATCAAAAACAAAATGGGGGCTTCCGCTCAGGGTGCCATTGTTGTTAAATTGCACCTGGGTGTTTTCTCCGCCAATGGTCAGCCCTGATCCTCCATCTCCACTGGTTTTGGCATACAGCGCATAGGGCACGCTCAGCAGGGGCGTGGTGGCCAGGTCGGCATAGCTGCTGCCACCTGCCGGGTCAAATTCCACTTTCAGGCTTTTTGGTTCGCCACCCCAGTCAATAGCAGCCATGCTGCCCTGGACGGGGGTGCCATCGCCGATCATTAAGTTGACCAGACCATAGGCATTGGTTTGGGTGGTATGGGATTCCTGATAAATCACTGCGGCTCCCTGCATAATGCTAACGCGGAAGCTAACTTGCTGACTGGCATACACATTACCCTGTGCATCGCGCACAGCCAGCTGGTAATTGAATTTTTCGGGCACCTGGGCACCGGCTTGAAAAGCAAGTACAAACAAGCCCAGAAGGATAAAGACTTTTTTGCTGATGGTAAAAAGATCTTTCATAATTTGTTGGGTTTTGGTTAATGACAATGCAAAAGAATATCCGCTGAGTGCTTTTAAGCAATCAGGCCCGGATGGCAGGATAAAACCGGAAATAACCTTTACCTGCTATGGGGGTCTGAACCGGAAGACCCTAAAACGGGATGTGGAAGTGTTCAGGTCTGTTAAGCAAT
>JAHYJD010000068.1 GCA_019429365.1 Bacteroidales bacterium
ACGAAATCTTTGTTTCTAAATACAATATGAAAGGCCTGGAGAAAAGGAACTTTGGCATAAAGGTGCATCCCGTCAGCCGGCTCGACCAGGTATTCCGACTGCTTTTCGGATAACCATTGTTTCCGACAACTGATTTTTGATGGTGGACTATTGACTTCCAGCTTCGGACCTGCCTGCCGGCAGGCAGGCTTCCGGCTTCCTCTTATTTCAACAAGTCTTCCAGGGCCTCTTTCAATTTGGGAAATTTAAACCTGAAGCCGGCGTCGAGCAGCTTTTTGGGGATGGCTTCCTGCCCCTCGGTAAGCACCATGGCGCCTTTTCCAAACACCAGCTTCAGGGCAAATTCCGGAACGGGGAATACAGCAGGCCGCTTCATTACTTTTGCCAGCGTTTTGGTAAACGCCGCATTGGTTAGGGTTTGTGGGGCGGCTAAATTGACTGGGCCCGATAGCTCAGGATTTTCAATGGCAAATTTAAAAACCGTAAGCACATCGCTAAGGTGAATCCACGACATGGCCTGTTTTCCTGAGGCAATACGGCCGCCGGCAAAAAACCTGAATGGCAGCATAAGCCTGGGAAGCGCGCCCCCGTTTTTTCCCAGCACAACGCCAAAGCGGAAGTTCAGCACCCTGATCTCTGCCGGAGCTTTTGCGGCTTCAGCCTCCCAGTCACGGCACACTTCACCAAGAAAATTGTTGGCCACCACCGTATCATCCTCTACCCAGGCACCTTCGGTGGGATAAATGCCCACAGCCGAAGCACAGATAAAGGTGCGGGGCTTTTCCGTCATAAGGTCCATGGCCACGACCAGGTTGCGGGTGGTAACAATGCGGCTGTCGTAGATTTCCCGGCGGTACTTTTTTGTCCAGCGGCCAATAATGGGTGCTCCGGCCAGGTGAACCACCAGCTCCGCTCCGCGCATAAGCCCTGAAAGCGCCTCTGCACTGTCATACAGGTCTTTCCGCGAAAGCGAAACAACCTCATACCCCATTTGCTTTAACATGTTTTTTACGGCCGAGCCCTGAAACCCGCTGCCCCCACTAATCGCTGCGATCATAATCTAAAAGTTTATATACTCCTTATTAAGCCAACCCAACCTTAAACGTTAAACCCTGCCTGCCTGCAGGCTTGAACCATGAACCTAAACCCTAACCCCTGATCCCTGTTGTATGATTAGTCTTCGTCGAAGAACAGGTTTACGTATTTCACGCCTGAAATCTGCTTCAGACTATTGATAAGGGCCTTGCCTTTTTCGCGGTCATTGAGGCTGAGGTAATAGGAGAACTCAACCTCCTCACTGTTTTCATCGCCAATGGTCTTTACGTTTACCAGCTTATGGCGCCGGCAGTGACGTTTGAAAATTTCACCGAAAGGGTTATCTGGTAGCGTAGGGTTATTGGCTACGATCTGCACCAGGTACTCGCGGCTATGCGGAAGAGAAAAATTGAATTTCATTACCACAAAATAAACCAGGCTGACCACCAGGGTGCCCACCATGGCAATGGCGTAAAGTTTTACCCCGGCTGCCAGGCCGATGGACAGGGCAAAGAAGATGAACATAATGTCGGAGGCGTCTTTTACAGCCGTACGGAACCGTATAATAGACATGGCGCCCACCATACCGAAGGCCCGGGCCAGGTTGTTGCCAATTACCATGATGACAATGGCGGTGATCATGGTAAGCATAATCAGCGAAACAGTGAAAGAGGTGGAGTAGTTGAGTCCGCGGTAGGTATATCGATATACCATGGCAATAATGATGCCGCAGAGCAGGGCCACCAGCATATTGGCCAGCACATCCCAAACGGTAATGGTAAAAACGAAAATATCCTGAAACTCTGTTCCCATAATGCTGTTTTTCAATAGTTTGTTGATGGGCTGCCCTTGCCCAGGTGGGCATCGATGCCCAGGGTGTACTTTGAGAGGGCTTCGTTGCGGAGCCTGAACTCCTGTATGAGGGAGCGAGCCCATCGGGGCATCTCCTCGGAAAAATACTTAATTTCCAGAATAAAATGGTTGGGGAAGAACTTTTTGAGCTGTTCTTCGCTAAATAGTTGTCCGGTAGGCGGCCACATACGGCTGCGCAGGTTTTTATCGAAGGTAATTCTTACCCCGCTGTCGAGCAGGCCATGGTATGCCTCTCGATCGTAGGTAATGAGGCAGGTTGGCACAAACTGCTTCTTTTTCAGGTGGAAAAGGAAGCGGCCGGCATCTTCGCAGGCGTTGGGCTCGTAATCGGTGTTCTCCACGTATTGGTCGACCTGTCCGTTTTCGAGCAGTTCGTCGAGGTGGGTATAGTTTACGAAGGCCCGGTATTTTTTCACCTTGCTGCCAATTTTTCTCTTAATCTCGAGCACCACCTGTTCTTCGGGTTCGGGGCCGTGGTAGCCGCGCACCCTGAACTTTCGTCTGAAAAGCACTCCACCCAGCTTTTCGTGGTAGGCCTCCAGGCGGCGGCTGTCGAAATAAATGCTTCTTACAGTGTATTGGGGCAGGCCTTCGGGGTTGTCGCGCACGAAAATGTCGGGCCGCATAAAGGTGTTCACCCGGTTTCTTATTGGGTTAAGCAGGCGGTTGGGCACCAAATATTTCTTTTCGTTGCGCAGCATGGCATTAGTTGGCGTAAATGGTGCGGCTTAATCGGGCGGCATACTCGCGCAGGGTAATCTTTCCGGTTTCTATCTCGGCCTGAATAAGCATGCGTGGCAGCAAATGGAGCGGGCGTTCGTCGAGCACGGCAGTAATAAACACATGCTGCCGGCGGTTGATGAGCTGCACCGTGTTGCCAATGGCGGCAATGGTGGCGAGGGCGTGCGCATCCCTGTTTTCGGGCCTTAATATTACCTTCTGCCCGCTCTGAATGAAAGCGAGCTGGTAAACCTCAACGGGTAGCACTACGATGTAGGCTGAGTCGTCGGCGATACGCAATATATTTTCAGAGCCGGTCATCTCGGGGCCTTCGCGCATTATGGTGCCATTAAAGGGTGCGCGGATGGTAAATGCTGAGAGGCGGGCATTAACCTGATCGATTTGCGACTCGAGCGCACGGATCTCTGCCCGCACCAGCTCCAGTTGTTCGGGCTTGGCACCGGCCTGAACGGCCTGATACTCTGAGCGGGCTATCTGCAGCGACATACGCTTGATCTGGTATTCGTTCTGGGCCAG
This sequence comes from Bacteroidales bacterium, assembly GCA_019429365.1. Lineage (GTDB taxonomy): Bacteria > Bacteroidota > Bacteroidia > Bacteroidales > UBA7960 > UBA7960. Next base: position 3,166 of record JAHYJD010000068.1, read on the forward strand.
CTCGTGGTCCTGGGGCGAAATCACGCCTTCGGAAAACAGCTGATCGGCACGCTCCATGAGCTTTTGCTGGGTTTCATATTCTTTTTCAGCCAGGGTTACCCGCTCCTTTGCTATGGCCACATCTTCGGGGCGCTCCCCGGCGGCATATACCTCAAGCTGGCGGCGGTTTACGTCGAGCTGTCCCTGCAATTGCATCATAAGTCTTTGCTCTTCGTTCGAACGCAAGTAGCCTATGGTATCGTTTTTGCGGACCCTTTCCGAATGGAAAATACGGTTGTTAATTACAAACTCTCCGTGGTCGCCACGCTGAAATTCGGTAATGGCATGATAAGAAACCGATTGATTGAAATGGTCGTGCAAGGTGTAAGTGAGCAGCCCATCACCGGCCTTGGCAAGCACCCACTCCCTTTCGGGATAAATGATACCCTGGCTGCGAATGTTGTATGGCAGATGAATAAACGGAAGAAAATACAGCGCTGCCAGCAAAAGCAGTAAAAGTGGTATCAGAAAATATTTCAGCTTCATTTCAGAAAATGGAAAAAAATCACCCGGATATGATCTCAAAGCAGCATCTACCAGGTGAAAAAGTCAGTTTAGAGTGAACAAAGTTAAAAATACTGAGATACTTCACCTTGTTGAGGTGCATTAAATGTCAAACAATGCCCATCTTTTTAGGAAAGGCGAAGGTATTAGCATGAACATAATTTCAGATTGATTACTTTTGCATTTACACCAATAGAATCAGCTTTTTACCGTGAACCATTAAAACAAGTAAAACAATGCAACGATTAAAGATTAACAGATTCATTCTTTTGGTGGTTTTAACTTTTCTTTCGGGCCAGCAAGTACTTGGGCAGCAAGCATGGAGTCTGGAAGATTGTATAAACCATGCGCTTGAGAACAACATTCAGATCAAGCAGCGAAAACTCAGCGTGGACATTGCCCGCGAGAACCTTCTTCAGACCAGGGCCAATCAGCTTCCCAATCTGAACGCCAACGCTTCGCACGGCTATAATTTCGGCCGCACCATCGACCCCTTCACCAACGAGTTTGCCACCGAGAGGGTTCGCTCCAACAATTTCAGCCTCAGCACAGGCCTCAACCTTTTCAGCGGTTTTCAGGTGCGCAACAGCATTGAGCAAGGCAGACAGGAGCTGGAAGCAAGCCGTTTTGATGTGGAAAAGATGGAGAACGACATTTCCCTGGCCGTGGCCTCGGGCTATCTGCAGATACTGTTTGCCCGCGAGCTGGCCGAAGTAGCAGCAAGTAACCTGGAGATTACCCGCCAGCAGGTGCAGCAAACCCAACGCCTGGTGGAAGCCGGAACGCTTGCCCGCGGCAGCCTGTACACAATTGAAGCCCAGGCCGCCACCGAAGAGCTGCAGCTGGTAAATGCCCAGAACCAACTCGAAATATCCATTCTGAACCTGGCACAGCTGCTCGATCTTGCCGATTACCAGCAATTCGAAATTGTGGTGCCAGTGATCGACATCGACACCTTTGGGCAGATGGAGTACAGCCCCATGCAGATCTTTTCCACGGCTGTAAACAGCCAGCCCGACGTGCGATCGTCCGAGCTGCGCGTGGCAAGCGCCGAGCAGGGTGTGAAGATTGCCCGCGGCGCCCGCAGCCCCATGCTCAGCTTCCGCGGAAGCTATGGAACTGGCTACTCGGGTGCCAGCCGCGAAATTACCGACGTAATGATTGGCCAGCCTCAGCAAATTGGGCAGACCGCCTCGGGAGAAGCCGTATTCGGACCTTCGTTCGACTACATCACCCGCATTAAACCCTTTGGCGACCAGCTCGAAGACAACCTGAACCGGAGCCTGGCTTTTGTGCTTACCATTCCCATTTTCAACAGTTTTCAAACCAGGGCCAGCATCGGACGGTCGAAAATCGCCCTCGAAAACGCCTCGCTCAACAATCAACTCATCCGCGATCAGTTTTTTAAGAACGTGCAGCAGGCTTATGCCGATGCCCAGGCTGCCTTGAAACGATTCAATGCTACCACTAAAAACGTGCAGGCCCTTCAGGAAGCTTTCCGGTATGTGGAGCAACGCTTTAGCGTGGGCATGGTCAACTCACTGGAGTATAATGATGCCAAAAACCGTCTTACCGCAGCCCAGTCAGACCTGCTGCAGTCGAAATACGAGTATGTGTTCCGCGTAAAAGTGCTCGACTTCTACCTCGGAATTCCCATAAGCATCTAATCATTATTTTTACCTGGAATTCAATAACGTCAACCCCGAAAGCATAAGCAAAATGAAAAATAAGAAGTTACTCAGGATCGTACTGATTGTTTTGGCCGTTCTCGTAGTGTTTATCATTGTTGGACGTAAGGCCGGCTGGATTGGCACGCCTGAGGCAGTCCGGATTTCGGTGGAAGAAGTCAGCCGCCGCAATATTGTAGAGATTGTGACGGCCAGCGGCAAGGTGCAGCCTGTAACGGAGGTAAAAATCAGCCCCGATGTTTCAGGAGAGATCATTGAACTGCCCATTCGCGAGGGCGATTTTGTAAGGCGTGGTGAACTGCTGGCGCGCATTAATCCCGACTTGTATCTGTCGGCGCTCGACCGCGTGGCAGCCTCGGTGAGCACCAGCCGTGCCAACCTGGCCAATGCCCGGGCCCGCTCTTCGCAGGCCGGGGCACAGTTTATCAACGCACAGGCGAGTTTTAACCGCAGCAAGCTGCTTTTTGATCAGCATGCCATTTCGGAGTCCGAGTTTGATGCCGCCCAGGCCCAGTTTCTTGTGGCCCAGGCCGAAGTGGAAGCCGCCCGTCAGAGCGTGGTAGGGGCCGAGTTTCAGGTGAAAAGTGCCGAAGCCTCATTGAAGGAGGCCCGCGAAAGCCTTTCAAAAACCAGCATTTTTGCGCCCATGGATGGCACCGTGTCGCGCCTCGATGCCGAGATTGGCGAAAGGGTGGTGGGTACCTCGCAGTTTGCCGGTACCGAAATCATTCGCATTGCCAACCTCAACGAAATGGAGGTGCTGGTAGAGGTGAACGAAAACGACATTATCAGGGTGAACGAAGGTGATACTGCTACCATAGAGATTGATGCTTTCCTGGGCGACAAATTCACCGGGGTGGTTACCGCCATTGCCAATTCGGCCAAGGTGGCCGGGTTGAGCGTAGACCAGGTGACCAACTTCGAGGTACGCATTCAGATTCTGCCCGAATCATACGAACATCTGCTGCAGGCCGACCGCCCGCACCTTTCGCCCTTCCGTCCCGGCATGTCGGCCACCGTCGATATCCGCACCAAACGGGTGTTCGACGCCCTCTCGGTGCCTATTCAGGCTGTTACTACCCGCCCCGACGAAAGTCCAAAGAATGACAGCCTGGCTCCAGCGGCCCCTGCATCCGGCAGACCACAGGAATACGTTTTCCTTCATAAAGAGGGCAAGGCCGCGCTGCAGCCCGTTAAATCAGGCATACAGGACAGCCAGTTTATTGAAATTACCGAAGGACTTGAAGAAGGACAGGAAGTCATTACCGGACCGTATCGGGCCGTTTCGCGCGACCTGAAAGACGGAGATGCGGTGATTAAGTCCTCACGGCAAGAACTTTTTGGCGAAAACTAGTTTTGAGCTACTGATATGACCAATGTTTTGCTGATAGAAACCTCCACCCGGGTTTGTTCGGTGGGGGTGGCCCGTGAAGGAAAGCTGCTGTCTCTTCAGGAGGACCATGGCATGAATTATTCGCATTCTGCTGTGCTTACCCTTTTTATTGAAAAAGTGCTTCACGATGCAGGCCTTTCGGTTAAAGACCTTGATGCCGTGGCCGTGAGCCAGGGCCCCGGTTCTTATACCGGCCTTCGCATAGGCGTGTCGGCAGCCAAAGGCATTTGCTTTGCCCTCGATTTGCCTTTGCTGGCCGTTGACACCTTGCAGGCCATGGCAAAGATTTGCCTGGAAGAAAAGGCAGATGAGTTAGCCCATTGCCCTGCAACGGAACTTCCGCTGTTGTTATGCCCCATGATCGATGCCCGCCGCATGGAAGTGTATCATGCCCTGTTCGATGACAGGCTAAATACCGTGGAAGCCACCCAGGCAAAGGTTATTGAAGAAAACGCCTTTTCTGCCTGGCTCGAAAAGCACCGCATGGCCTTTTTCGGCGATGGTGCCTCCAAGTGCCGGCCCCTGCTGCAGCACCCCAACGCCTTGGTGTTCGACGACGTTTTTCCGTCAGTAAAAGGCATGATGGCACAGGCCTTTGAAAAATTCAGCGCCGGCGAATTTGTGGATGTGGCTTATTTTGAACCCTTTTACCTGAAAGATTTTGTGGCAGGCCCCCCGAAAGTGAAAGGCCTGTATCGCTAATTTTTTACCTTTGTAAAAAATCGGCCGCATGCAGTTTCGCCTACCTTCCTTTATGAAAAACAAGTATATCATTGCCCTAACCGTGGCCGTGGTTTGGCTTGCTTTTTTCGACAAAAACAACCTGATACAGCAGTGGCGGCTGCGCAAGCAACTTATTGAGTTGCGTCGGGACAAGAACTACTATAATGAAGAAATTACCCGCGACAGCATTGCTATTCGCGAGTTAAAGGAAAACCCTGAAGCGCTCGAACGTTATGCCCGCGAAAACTACCTTATGAAAAAAGAGGGCGAGGATATCTTCATTATTGTGGAAGACTGATCAGGCGGGATCCACGTCCAGTATTACCCTTACGCTTTTATAATTCGGGTCGGCATTGAAGAATGCCACAATTTCCATGATTTTTTCCTTGCTGGCTCCCAGGCGGGCGTCGCGCTCCAGTTTTATAATCATGTGTTTGATGAACAGGTTGCGTATACGCGTTATGGGCGGGTATTCGGGCCCCAGCACCTTTTTTGGGAAATGTTTTCGTAGTCTTTCGGCCAGCTCGGCAGCAGCCTTGTTGAGCACATCCGGGTCGCGGTGCAGCACGGTTACCTTTATTAGCCTGAAATAAGGCGGGTAATGAAAACGCTGCCGCTCCAAAATCTGGGCATGATACATCGACTCATAGTCGTGGGCCACCACTTGCTGTATGATGTGATTTTGGGGGTTCCAGGTCTGGATGATTACCTTTCCGCGCTTCTGGGCCCGCCCTGCCCGCCCGCTTACCTGCGCCATGAGCTGAAAAGCCCGCTCATGCGCCCTGAAGTCGGGGAAGTTGAGCATATTGTCGGCATTCAGAATACCCACTACCCTTACGTTGTCGAAGTCTAGCCCCTTGCTTACCATCTGTGTGCCCACCAGTATGTCGATCTTGCGGTCTTCAAAATCAGTAATAATATTGCGATAGGCATTTTTCGAACGCGTGGTATCCAGGTCCATGCGGGCAATGGTAGCGTCGGGAAAGAAAACCGGCAGTTCCTCTTCAATTTTTTCGGTGCCAAAGCCTTTTAACCTCAGCCCTGTGCTGTTGCACTCCGGGCAGTTGGTAGGCGGCGCAATGGTGTAGCCGCAATAGTGACATCTAAGTTTATTGATCTTTTTGTGGTATACCAGGCTAACATCGCACTGCCTGCATTGGGGTATCCAGTTGCATGCCTCACACTCGAGCCGTAGTGAAAATCCGCGCCGGTTTTGGAATAGTATGACCTGCTCCTTGTTTTCGAGGGCCTCTTTGATGCTTTCGTACAGCAGGGATGAGAAGTGCGACTTCATTTTTTTGTGGCGGGTTTCCATTTTCAGGTCGGCCACCACTATTTCGGGCATCATTACCCCGCCGTGGCGGTGATTCAGGTCTACGTAACCAAACCTTCCGCTTTGTGCGTTGAAGAAAGTTTCGAGCGAAGGCGTGGCTGAGCCCAGCAACACCTTGGCGCCATGCATTTTTGCCAGGTAAATGGCAGCATCGCGCGCCTGATAACGCGGGGCAGGGTCGTGCTGCTTGAAGCTGGGCTCGTGCTCCTCGTCGATAATGATCAGGCCAAGTTTGCTGAAGGGCAGAAACATAGCCGAGCGGGGACCCAATACCAGGTCGTAGCTGATTACCTTTCCGTGCGACTCGATGCCGCCATGCAGCAGGTTGTTCCACACCTCAATACGCTCGCCTGCGCTGAAGCGCGAATGGTATACCCCGGCGCGATCGCCAAAGTGGCGCTGAAGGCGGTTAATGATCTGTGCGGTGAGCGCAATCTCGGGCAAGAGGTAAAGCACCTGCATGCCTTTGTCAAGGTATTCGCGAATCAGTTTGATATATATTTCTGTCTTGCCGCTGGAAGTTACCCCGTGCAGCAGTAAGTTGTCATGATTTTCAAAGCTTTCATGAATATTTTGCCAAGCCGTTTCCTGGTGCTCGTTGAAAACGATGACTTCATTTTTTGCATCTTTATGGTCAAATCGGCTCACCTGCTGGGTGTAGGTTTCGAAAACTCCTTTTTTGATCATCGCCTGCAATGCTGCCGATCCCCCTTTTACGGAAGCAGTCAGGTCTTTTTGCCGCACTTCGGCCGGCACGGGCTCATAGCGGCGCGACAAGTGCACGAAGCTGAGCAGCAATTCCAATTGACGTTGCGCCCGTTTTTCGGCATAATCGAAAGCCTCTTTCAGCTTTTCTTCGTCGCCATAGGCAGGAGTAAGTTTTACCAGGGTTTCGGTTCTGGGCTGCCAGGGGTCATCCAGGTTGTCATGCAGCAGTATCAGGCCTTTTTCAATCATGCCTTTGAGCAAAGGCAATACTTTGGGCAATCCGGCCAGGTTTGAGGCTTCGGCAAAGCTCAGCTCCTTCTTGTTTTTCAGGGCCTGCAGCAAGGCAAATTCCTTTTCACTCACTTCTTCTGTGTCGAGTTCGGCATAGGGGTGGAGCACGATTTTGGTCTCTCCTGCCAGTTTCATGGCCGGTGGCAGGGCCGCATTCATTACTTCACCTTCGGTGCAGAGATAATAACCAGCCAGCCATTCCCAGAAAAGGAACTGCTCTTCTTTCACCACCGGCAATTCATCGAGCAGCGAAATAATGTATTTAGCCTGAAAGTCGCGCGGGGGGTTGGTATGCACTTTGCGCACCAGACCGGCATAAACCTTTCGGGTGCCAAATTGCACCACGGCCCGCTGCCCGGGCACGATAAAATCGTTTAGGTCTTGCGGCACCCGGTAGGTGAAGCAGCCTTTCAGCGGAAGCGGCAGTAAAATGTCAGCAAAAAGGGTGATGCGTTCCATAAAAAAAGTAATCCTGATTACCCGCAGGCAATCAAAATTACTTCTTTTTGAAGACAATCGGGCTTCAAATAAGCACTAGGCTTAATCGCCCATGCAAATGCCGATGCCACGTGCAGTCTTCACAAGGTCGGAGCTCGGGTCAACGAAATTGTACTGGCTGATGGCATCGCCGAAGGGTACCGAAACAATGTTGGGATGCCTGTAGGCTACCATTTTTCCGAATTCCTGGTTCAGCACCATTTCAAATGCCTTGGCTCCGAATTGGGTGGCCAGGACACGGTCATAGGCAATGGGAGTTCCTCCGCGCTGCAGGTGACCCAATACAGTTTCGCGCATGTCAGTTTCCAAACCGGCATTTTTGAGGTCGTGAATCAGTTTGGAAGCCACGCCTCCAAGCCGAATGTTATCATAACCCACTTCCGAACTTTCTTCGTACGACATTTCTCCGCCGATTTGCTTGGCGCCTTCGGCAATTACAATAATGGCGTATCCGCGACCACGGTGAAAGCGGCCGTAAATCTTGTCCATAATCTTGTTAATATCGTACGGAATTTCGGGGATAAGGCAAACATCGGCGCCGCCGGCCACTGCGCTGTGCAGGGCAATCCAACCGGCGTACCGGCCCATTACCTCGAGCACCAGCACGCGGTTGTGGCTGGCTGCGGTTGTTACCAGTTTATCAACAGCCGTGGTGGCTTCCTGCACTGCGGTTTGAAAACCGAAGGTGAAGTCGGTGGCCGAAAGGTCGTTGTCGATGGTTTTGGGCACCCCGATAATATTGAGGCCTTTTTCGAACAAGGCCTGGGAAATGCGTTGAGAGCCATCTCCCCCAATATTAATCACAGCATCTACGCCCAGGTATTGCAGGCGGCGCAGCATCTCGTCGGAACGGTCGGCTTCGCCCCAGCTGCCATCCGGGTTTTTGATGGGCCAGGCAAAGGGGCCGCCTTTGTTGGTGGTGCCAATAATGGTGCCACCACGAATGTGAATGCCTGCCACCTCTTTTTCGGTGAGCACCACAATCTCGTTGGGCTCGTTTAAAATGCCATCAAAGGCATTGATGCTTCCAACCACTTCCCAGTCGCGTTCCTTGGCGGCGCGCAGCACAATGGCGCGGATTACCGCATTCAGACCGGGACAGTCGCCACCACCGGTGGCTACTAAAACTCTTTTTCTCATGGATATGTTAAATAAAAATTTGAAGTCAAAGACCTGAAGCTAAAGAAAAATACAAATTTCCCCAATGTAAAAAACAGAGTTGCAAAGATATGAAAAAAAGGCGTCTTTCCGTTTAGCCGTGTCCTGATTATTCTATTCTTTTTCTTTTAGGACGGGTGGCAATGATATGGTCTTTGTGCTTTCCCTGGAACAGCTCATACACCATAAATTTGCATTCGAGGGCACCGTTAAAAACGGTGGTTCTCAGCACCGGTTTCAGGCCAATAGATTTCATGGCGGGAATGTCGGAGGTGATGATACCGGCTTTGTAGCCGGGGTAGTTTTTTTTGAGGGTGTCGCCAATGGAGCGGTAAAATTCGGGCAGGTTTTCCTTTTGCATTCTTTCACCATAGGGCGGGTTAAGGATTACCCAGCCGCCCCCTGCCGGGGGATGGAAGTTGAAAAACTCCTGCCGCTGAAGCTTGATATGCCCCATCAGCCCTGCTTCCATAATGTTTTTGCGGGCAATGTCGATAATCTTGGCATTCAAGTCGGATGCCATTATGGTAATTCTGCTGTTTACCCGCTGATCATTTGCTTCCTGCCGGACAGTTTCAAGCAAGCCTGCATCAAAATCATTCCAGTTTTCAAAACTAAAGTGCCTGCGAAGGCTGCCCGGTGCAATATTGTTGGCCATTAAGCCGGCTTCAATGGAAAAGGTTCCGCTGCCGCACATGGGATCCACAAAATTAGACTGCTTGTCCCAGCCTGAGAGCATGATCAGTCCGGCGGCCAGCACTTCATTGAGCGGGGCTCCGCCGCCTTCGCGCCGGTAGCCTCTCTTGAACAAGGGGTCGCCACTGCTGTCGAGCGACACTACGCAGCGGTCCTGATTCACATAAATGTTAAGCCTGATCTGTGCTTCATCCTTGTCGACGCTGGGGCGCTCCCCGGTTTTGTCGCGGAAATAATCGGCCACGGCATCCTTGCTGAGTTGCGACAGGAAAAGGGTGTGTGAAAAAACCTCGGTGCGGGCTGCCACCGAATAGATCACAATGCTCTTTTCCACAGTGAAATGCTCGTCCCATTCTATGGCACGCATTTTTTGGTAAAAGTCGTCGCGATCGGTAAAGGTGAAGGTGGCGATTTCGCGCAAAACGGCAATGGCGGTGCGGCAAAACATATTGGCACGATACACATGGCCAAGGGTGCCTTCGAAGGAAACCCCGCGCCTGAGAATCTTTGGACTTTCCACTCCAAGGTTTCGCAATTCGCCTGCCAGCACTTCTTCAAGCCCGGTCAGTGTTTTTACTACTACAGGAAAGGTGGCCTGGCTCATTGTATTTTTCCGTTTATGATGACTTTTTCCACCTTATTGCTGCCATAGGCGTAGGGCATAAAGGCGTATGTAGAAATGGGTTTGGTAATGAAAAGGTTGGCTTTCTTCCCCACGGCAACTGAGCCCAGGGTGTCTTCCACGCCCATGGCATAAGCCCCGTTTATTGTTACTGCGTTAATGATCTCTTCGGGCAGCATTTTGAACTTGATGGCGCCCAGCGACATTATAAACTGCATATTACCTGAGGGGGATGAGCCAGGATTGTAGTCGCTGGCCATGGCCACGGGCAGTCCGGCGTCGATCATTTTGCGGGCAGGCGGGTATTCCATGCCCAGAAAAAAGGCTGCTCCTGGCAACAGGGTGGGCATGGTGTCGCTGCCGAGCAGGGCCTTAATTTCGTCGTCGCCGGTAAACTCGAGGTGGTCTACCGAAAGGGCGTTGTATTTTACACCCACCTGTATGCCGCCCGAAAAGTCGAGCTCGTTGGCATGTATCTTTGGCTGCAGGCCGTGCTTGATGCCGGCCATGAGCATACGTTCGGTTTCTTGGGGTGTGAAAAATCCCCGATCACAAAACACATCAATATAGTCGGCCAGGTCTTCGCCTGCCACCATCGGAATCATTTCGTTGATGATCAGGTCAACATATTCGCCCTGCCGCTGCTTGTATTCGGCCGGCACGGCATGTGCGCCAAGGAAGGTGGCTTTTATGGTAAGGGGGCTAAGGTCTTTCAGTTTCCGGATTACACGAAGCATTTTCAGCTCGCTTTCGGTAGTGAGACCGTAGCCGCTCTTTATCTCAACGGCGCCGGTGCCAAGGTATTTGATCTCCTCGAGGCGTTCCATGGCCTGTTCAATGAGCTCCTCTTCGCTGGCTTGCTGCAGCCGCTTGGCCGAGTTCAGGATGCCCCCACCGCGTTTGGCAATTTCCTCGTAAGAGAGCCCTTTGATCTTGTCGATATATTCTATTTCGCGGCTGCCGGCATACACTATGTGGGTGTGAGAGTCGCAAAAGGACGGGAATACCATTTTTCCTGTGGCATCGATCAGGGTAACATCGCTCTTGCTTGCCTGGCTGGCAAACTCGCTATGCGCGAAAGCGTTCATGTTGCCAAAGCCTTTTATCAGGCCATCTTCAATAAAAACCCAGGCATTTTCTATGGTGGGCAGGCTGGCCATGTCGCGCCCGGCTACTTTTATGCGTGCTATTTTCTCAGTTTGTATTAATTCCTTAATGTTGCGAATCAGTATCTTCATGTTTTGCAAAAAATTTATTCTGCCGGAAGGCCGGTAATCAGCTAATTTGCAAAGGTACGCAAACTTTTGGTCATGTTGGTTTTGCCAAAGCGGGGCAAAAGAAAACCGGGGAGATAAGCGATATGCCTATCTTCCCCGGCCTCATGAAGAGAACAAACACGAAACTTTATGGTCTTGGTCTTGGTCTGGGCTGTTGTGGAAGGGTAATCTCGGTGGTTTCGCCATCAACGGTAATGGTGGCACTATTGTCGCATTCGCCATCGCCGTAATCGAGAATGGCCAGGTTGTCGCCGGTAAGCATTTCAACGGTACCTGCAACGATCCAGCGGCAACTCATAATTCTGAGCAGGGGCTCCACGATAGTGTGGCTGTATTCAACCCCATCGCGGTTTATTCCGCTGCAGAATCCGGTAATCAGGAATTCATCATCCCATACAAAGCCAGGGGTGTCGATGCCGGCAATCCACTCGCGGTTGCGTTCCATTTCGCGGGTTATGAAGGTGCCATCTTCAAAAGTGATTTTGCCGCCCTCGAGGGTAATCAGGAAGTTGATCCCATCGGTGTTTGAAATGGTTTTTACGCCTTCAATCAGGTTTCCGTTAATGGTGAAATCTTCGAAAGTAATAATACGGGTGGTGTTGGGCAGGCGCGCGGGACCATCGGTCCAGATATACACAATACCATCGAGCAGTCGTCCTGAGCCCACTTGCCACTCGATAAATTCGACCGTAATGAGTTTTGGAAATCCTTCGTATTCCGACTCACCTTCAACCTGCTCTAAAGTGATGATGCGTTCGCCCGACACTTCGGGGCCTCCGGGCTCGCCGCCCTGTCCGTTGGCTGCACCGGGTCCGTTGTGGTGCCCCTGATAGTTGTTCTGGTGCATAATGGCACTCACTGTTTCAACTTCCTTGGTTACCTCGGCATAGGTGGCCTCGGCAATAGCCTCTTCTTCGGCCAGACGCGCCATAGGTTCAGAAAAATCAGTTTCTTTCTGGCAGGCATTCATGGCTAAGAAAAGCGCCAGGCCAGCAACTAGCAATCCGGCAAAGCTTTTTGTTTTCATTTTGGAAAAGTTTAATTATTGTTTGGTTCTGTGTCAAATATTTGGGTCACCAGGATGGTGATCGCGGAAATTCAATAAATAACTTTCAAATGTATGGGCCCGAAAATGAAATTTTCATGAAGAATGGTGAAAAAAAAGCCCGTTGCAGTTTTTGCAACGGGCTAAGCGCTAAAAGTTTTTTGGTTGATTACCTTTTCCTTATCAGCAGCCAGGCGTCCTTGTATTCGGGGTAGTTGTTGCGGATGCGCTGCACCCTGGTTCTGGCCACAAGTTCGTCTGTAAAGGAGTCGATGCTTACGCGATGCAGGCCCGACTCAGAGATCAGGATCACAGGCTGAAAGCCTTGTGTGATCAGGCCATCCATAAAGCGATTGGCATTGTCGACGCTGCGAAAGCTACCCAGAATGACGAAGTACTGGTTCAGGTCCTGGGCCTGGCGGTCGGTTTCCTGTGCAAAAGTGAAACGTTCTTCGCGCAACGGAATGGGGTCGGGAATTTCTTCAGGCAACTCTTCCGCTTTCTCCACTGTTTCAACGGGCGGCATGGTGGCCACGGGTTCTGGATCCTGAGCCACATCGGTAATGACGCCGCGAGGCGCCGGGGCAGGTGCTTCGGGAATGGTCATTCGCTTTGACCTGCAGCCCGAAAACAAAAGGGCACCCATAACCACCATAATGATCAGTAAATTTTTTATGTACATCCTTGTATTGTTTTTGGGGTTACTATGGTTTTGCTGTGCAAGGTTTATAACAAGCTATTTAAGCATAAGCCCCGCATTTTTAGCGTTATAAAGGTAATGAAAATTTAGCATATCAAACGTTTTCAAATGCAATCTGAAATCTTTACTTTTCAAAGACTGGCCAATAAAAAGTTTTGCCTTAAATTTGGAAAGCCTTTTCTGCTTTGGCCTTGCGTACCTTCATTAAGTTGCTGATTATCTGATGAAAAAGGAAAACAAAATACTTATTCGCGATTATTCTCCTCGCGATTATCATGCTATTGCAGTCCTTTGGGCAGAAACCGGTCTGGGCGGCCCGCAGCGTGGCGACAACCAGCAAATCATTGAGCAAAGCATTGCCATGGGCGGCAAAATGCTGGTGGCTACCCTCGAAGACGGTACCCTGATCGGCACCTCTTGGATGACCTTCGATGGCCGGCGCATCCACTTGCATCATTTTGGCATCAGCCCAAAACTTCAGCGGCAGGGCATAGGGCGCCAACTGGCCATTGCCTCCATCGCTTTCGCGAAAGAAAAAGGATACCAAATCAAACTCGAGGTTCACCAAACCAATACCGCCGCCATAGCCCTATACAAAGGCCTGGGCTTCCAGTACCTGGGCGATTATGATGTGTATATTATCCGAAGCTATTAAAAAAACTCACCGGGTGACCTCGAAGTCACCCGGTGAATAGGAGATTTTATGCCAAGCTTAAAATTTGAATCCGCCTGTTAGCTTAAGCAGTCCGGAACCAGGAACCTTAAACTTTAAACCAGGAACCTTTAACCTTATTCCTTCCTGCTTTCCAGCAGAATGTTCAGCATTTTAATGGCTGCTTCGGCAATCACGGTTCCGGGGCCAAACACGCCCACCACGCCGGCATCGTAAAGGAACTGATAATCCTGGGACGGAATAACGCCGCCTACGATCACCATGATATCGTCACGGCCGAGGGCTTTGAGTTCTTCAATGATTTGTGGTGCCAGGGTTTTGTGGCCTGCGGCGAGGCTCGATACGCCCACAATATGCACATCGTTTTCAACGGCCTGGCGGGCGGCTTCCTTCGGGGTCTGGAACAAGGGTCCCATATCCACGTCGAAGCCCATGTCGGCATATCCGGTAGCTACTACCTTGGCGCCGCGGTCGTGGCCATCCTGGCCCATTTTGGCAATCATGATGCGGGGGCGGCGGCCTTCGATGGCGGCAAATTCGTCGGCCATCTGCCGGGCCTTGGCAAAACTGTCGTTGTTTTCGATTTCCATAGAGTACACTCCTGAAATTGAACGAATCACCGCCTGATAGCGGCCAAATACTTTTTCGCATGCCATGCTGATCTCGCCAAGCGATGCGCGCTTGCGGGCAGCATCCACGGCCAACTCGAGCAGGTTGCCCTCGCCGGTTTCACAGGCGCGGGTAATGGCATCGAGAGCCAGTTGCACCTCTTCATTGTTGCGCCCGGCGCGGAGTTTTTCCAGGCGACGGATCTGCGAAGAGCGCACGGCGGTATTGTCCACGTCGAGGATATCGATGGGGTCTTCCTTTTCGAGGCGGTACTTGTTTACGCCCACGATAATGTCTTTGCCGGCGTCGATGCGTGCCTGCTTGCGGGCGGCAGCCTCTTCGATGCGCATCTTGGGCACGCCGGTTTCAATGGCCTTGGCCATACCACCCAGACTTTCAATCTCCTGGATGTGCGCCCAGGCACGATGGGCAATCTCGTGGGTGAGGGCTTCCACATAGTATGAGCCGGCCCATGGGTCGATGGCTTTGCACACGTTGGTTTCTTCCTGTATGTAGAGCTGGGTGTTGCGGGCAATGCGGGCCGAGAAATCGGTGGGCAGGGCAATGGCTTCATCCAGCGCGTTGGTGTGCAACGATTGGGTGTGTCCCAGTACGGCACCCATGGCTTCGATGGCCGTGCGGGCCACGTTATTGAACGGATCCTGCTCGGTAAGGCTCCAGCCCGAAGTTTGCGAGTGGGTGCGCAAGGCCAGCGACTTGGGATTCTTGGGGTTGAACTGTTTCACAATCTTTGCCCAGAGCAGCCGGGCAGCGCGCATCTTGGCAATTTCCATGAAGTGGTTCATGCCCACAGCCCAGAAAAATGAAAGCCGGGGTGCAAAAGCATCGATGTCCATGCCTGAATTAACGCCGGTGCGCAGGTATTCCAATCCATCGGCCAGGGTGTATGCCAGCTCAATATCGCAGGTGGCACCGGCTTCTTGCATGTGGTAACCGCTAATGGAAATAGAGTTGAACTTGGGCATGTTCTTCGAAGTGAACTTGAAGATGTCGGCAA
>JAHYJD010000069.1 GCA_019429365.1 Bacteroidales bacterium
ACCCCTTCGGCATGCTCATACCCAGCCTTAGCACTAGCAACACCCTCGGCGCCCTGAAAGACAACCGCTACCTGTATAACGGCAAGGAGTTTCAGGATGACTTCGAGCTCAATTGGCATGACTACGGGGCGAGGATGTATGACCCGACTTTAGGGAGGTGGCATGCGGTGGATCCGTTGGCGGAGAAGTATTATTCTTGGTCGCCTTACACTTATTGTCTTAATAATCCGATTGTATTTGTTGACCCTGATGGGATGGAGGTGAAAAATGCACATGAGGAAGAAAGGGATGAAGCCGAAAGAAGGAAAAATCAAGCCGAACAAAGGCATAATGCAGCAAATAAAGATGAGGATAAAAAGGAATGGCGTCAATCAAGACGAGAATTAAATAGAGCTAATCGTCAGTTCAATCGAATAAATGCAAATTATCAAGCAGTTGAAGCTAAAATTGCACATTTAAAAGAAGTTACTCCAGTTTTGTTTAATGAATTAAATACTCTTACTGACCCAAGAGGAAATGAGATAGATATCAATGTTTCTATATTTCAACGTAATGAAACATATAGTGTTAATGGGCAAGACATTGAGCTAAGTGGAGGTGTATATGCAGTACCTGGTCGTGATGGAGCATTTATTCATGACCCGATTATGGGTACCGATGGTGCAATGCATATAATGCTTAAAAAAAGTGCGAGTGGGCTTGTTTTTGCACATGAGGGAGGACATGGTTCTTATTATTCAAGTAATATTAGGCATTATTATAGAGTTTTGATGGTGCAGAACCCTGAATGGCGTTATCAACTTGGGCATGGTAAAGGAGACCCTAACGGAGCTGCTGCACTTGAATGGGAAAGACGCTATAGAGAAGAATTGCGTAATTACAGAAGGCAACAAAGGAACGCAAGAAGAAATAATTGATAACGCTTATGAGAATTATCCTTTTCAAAATAATTTTTATTCATGCATCCATTGCATGCTTTGGTCAAGTAGTTGATACTACAGCAATTTTATTCAATTCGAAATTGAATACAGTAAATTTTAGTAACATTTTATTTGATAATGAGTTAATTGAAAAATTGCCGTTAATTTTAAATGACACATTTTTCTGTAAGGCTTCAATATTGGAGACTGTTGGATTTAGAGATGTCACATTTGTAAAAGTGAGTTTTGCAGATGAAAAGTTTTCTGAAATAATAAAATATCCTATAGATAATATAAATAATAAAATATTTGATAAAGAAGAAATTTATTTTTCAAATTTTGTTTTGGCCTATTCACATAAAAAGAATAGATTTTATAAAATTAAAGGATTTGTGAATAATGAATTTGATATTTTCTATTATGATTATAGTATTACATCTGATAACTTAGAAAAGAAAGTTTTGCGAAACCGAAGGAGCTTTTTGCGGAATTACAAAATAGAGGGTATAGATTTGAATTGTTTATATAAGTCTTTGCGTGCAAAGAGAAAGCACTCCTTAGGGGATTATCCATGTTTAGAGCCTAATCATACAAGAATGATTATCATAAATGGAATACCTTACTATTATTGATTAAAATTAAAATCGTAAGCCTCCGCTCGGCGTAGTCTTGTGTGTAAGAATATGCGTTGGCTGACTACGTCAAATCTTAATCGGCAGTTTAAAACTGCCATTGACTTCGTCGATCTTCGATTCTTGGTAAACCAAGCGGTAGAGTCGAGCGGCTGATAGGCAAGCAAGGCTAAAAAATGATAATACTTCCACCAAATAAAAATACCCTCGTTGGAGCGAGTTTATAACTCGTTCCTTTATGTTTTTTCGCAAACAAATCGAGGCGCAGCAGGATTTTTTACATAAAACAGAATGCCCGGCAAGTCCGGGTTTTTTTATACAAATAAGCTTTGTAATTTACTTTTAGCAAAGAACGCATCAAGCATGGCATACACATACAGACGCGCTTGTGGCGCGTCTCCGAAAAAATTACTTTATCCAAAACCCATATTTACCCCCTTGCGCTGCGATGGCGCCTCTGCTGCTCAGACCTGCCTTGCGCAGCGCCCGATTTGTGGTTGCTCCTTAACCCAGGGTTACGCTCGTTTCACTCGCTCACCCTGGGCTATTATAGTTTTACCCTTTCAGGGTAATGACGTGTTTGCGAAGAATGGTTTTCAGTTCGGAAGGTGGGGATGATAATAAAAGCATCTATAGGAAATGGATATCCTCATAAAGTCTTTAATCCAAATAATGCCCTTTTGCAGATAGGATGAAAACTATATCCCCTTCAACCTCATATACAAGCCTGTGTTCTCTGTTAATTCTGCGAGACCACATACCGGTAAGTTCATGTTTAAGTAGTTCGGGTTTTCCAGTTCCGGAAAAGGGGTGATGCGACAGCTCTTCAAGCAGTGCAAATAACTTTTTGAGAACAACCTTATTGCCTGCTTTTTGGTGATTGGCAATATCTTCTTTCGCTTTATCAGTAAAGTCCAGGTAGTATTCCATATTATAAGCCCAGGAATTCTTTCAGGTCTTCCTTCTTTACCCTTGTTACTTTTCCATCTTTGGCTTGCTGTCTGCTTTCCAATACTTTTTCAACAAACTCTGAATTATAATTTTTTCTCTTGGGTATTTCAAACTTTATTTTAAGGGCTTGAAGAAATGCCTTTAAAGCTTTTGACTGTTCATCAGTTTGTGGGTGGGCTATGTATATATCGTTTGTTTTCATATGACAACTATACCTTGAGTAATAGCTCAATTGAGTTTAACAAAATTAAGAAATATTCCAATAATCCTGAAATAATGTCAGTAAGTTAAAAGCGGAAAAACTTCCTGCTTTGTTATTGCTCAGAAACGATTAAATTTGCTCTGCATAAACCCATGGAAATTATCCCGGCACATATTATCTTGTTTGGCATCAGCGGTGGTGAGATACTGATCATCCTGGTGGCGGTACTTTTGCTTTTTGGGCCGAAGAAGATTCCGGAAATTGCTCGTATGCTTGGCCGGGGTATTAATGAAGTGAAAAAAGTGCAGCGCGAGATAAACTCGGAGATTCACCGCTATTCGGCCGATATCGAGCACGAAGCCCGTGATGTTCAGGAAAAGATCGACCGCTTGAAAAAAGACATCACTACGCCCATTGAAGAACCGGCAGACAAAAAAGAAAAGCCCGCTGAACCCATCAATGACCCTCAAAATACCGAAAAGACAGATCAGGAATCGGACCCCATAAGCGATACTAAAGATGCCGGGGATGACCTGCCTTATCCTTATAACCAGAAAACTGGCGATGGTTTATGATGGTGCTTTTGATGCGAATAAACATGGCAATTAAAGCAGTACTTTTTCGTTCTTAATTACTAGATAAAACGTAATAAATTTTAACAGGTTTTCATACACAATGGTGGCGAGCAAAAAAATTTACCTCCTTTTTTTCTTTGTTTTTTTTGTTGCTTTTATTCCGGATGCTGAAGCGCAGGAGCGGCGTGTGGAGCGTGCGGATCAGGCTTTTGAGCAGCATCAGTATTCCGATGCTGTAAATTTGTACCGCCGGGCCTACAATCGTGTCAGGCGCAAGGACCGTCAGGAGGCTGGCCGCATAAGCTTTAAAACAGGGGTGGCTTACCTGCGCATGAACGATCCTCGCCGTGCCGAGATGCAGTTTAAACGTGCCATCCGCATGCGTTACCAGGAACCCGAAGTGTATCTTTTATTGGCCGAGTCGCTGGTAAGCAATGAAAAATTTGACGAAGCTGCCGCCAACTATTACCGGTTTATGGAGATGGCTCCTGACGACTGGCGTGGTCCGCTCGGATTAAAGAATATTGAACTTTCACAGGAACTGGCTGCTAACCTTACGCCCTACGAAGTGGAAGCCGTCAGGGTGTTTAACTCGCGCCAGGACGACTTTACGGCTGCCTGGGGCGACCATCGTGCCAGCATTCTCATCTTTGCCTCCAACCGCGACGATGCCATTGGCAAAGATACCGACCCCTGGTTCGGGCAAAAACATACCTCACTCTTTGTTTCATACGAGGACCGGGCAGGCAGCTGGAGCACCCCGGCATTGCTCGACGAAGGGCCCATAAATACTGAATATAATGAAGGTGCACCAGCCACCAACATTAGTGGCACAGAGTTATTTTTTACACGCTGCCTGCGCAGTCCTGATGTGGAGTTGGGCTGCCGCATTTTTTTGTCGCAACGCCAGGGTGCCAACTGGGGTGAACCCCGCGAGGTAAATCTTACTAACGACAGCCTGGTTACGGTGGGGCACCCAGCCATCAGCCCCGATGGGCTGACACTCTATTTTGTTTCGGATATGCCGGGCGGCATGGGGGGAAAAGACATTTGGTACGCCCGCCGCAGGGCACCCGGCGATGAGTTTGGTCCTCCGCAAAACATTGGTGAACCCATAAACACGCCGGGAAATGAAATGTTCCCGTATGCCCATGAGGATGGCTCACTGTATTTTTCTTCCGATGGACACCCTGGCATGGGCGGGCTCGATATTTTTCACTCAGAAAGGATTCCTGATGGCTGGACCATGCCCGAAAATATGGGCGCGCCCATCAACAGCCCTATGGATGATTTTGGCATGCTATTCAAACCCGGTCTCAAGCAAGGGTTCTTTTCGAGCAACCGCCGCGGCACCCGGGGCTACGATATCCATTCGTTCTACCTGGCCCCGGTTGAATTTACCATTTCGGGTACGGTGATCGACGACAGCACCAAAGCTGTTTTGCGGGGCGTAACCATACAGTTGGTAGGCTCCGATGGTACGCTGGTGCAGGTGGAAACAAACGCCGAAGGCCAGTATCGGTTTGAAAAAAATATTTTGCGCGAGCAAACCTCTTACGAGTTGCTGGCCAATAAATCGAAATACTTCTCTGCCAGGGCCCAGCAAAGCACGGTGGAGTTCAACCGCAGCCGCGATTTTGTCGTAGACTTCAGTTTAGAAGCCTTGCCAGTGACACCCATTGCCCTTCCGGAAATTCTTTACGACTTTGGCCGCTGGGAACTGCTGCCGCAATACCGCGACTCACTCAACGGTCTGGTGCAAACCCTTAACGACAATCCGCAACTGGTAATAGAGCTGGCATCGCATACCGACAACAGGGGCACTGAAGAGGCCAACGATACCCTTTCTCAAAGGCGTGCACAATCGGTGGTCGATTACCTGATTGAACAGGGCATAAATCCGGCACGTCTTGTAGCACGCGGTTATGGCGAGCGCATGCCCAGAACGCTCAACCGCACCATTACCCGCGATGGTACTACTTTCAGGGCTGGTGTGACGCTTACTGAGGCATATATCAACCGTCTGACTACCGAACGTATGCGCGAAGCTGCCCATGCCCTGAACCGGCGTACCGAGTTCCGGATCCTGAGCGACGACTTCGAGCCGGAAAAAGATCCTGATGCACGGCAGCCTGTGAGAATTGACATTATGAACCAGCCGCCTGAACCTGAGCCAAGGAGGCAGCAGTAGGGTTGTTTTTTCTGAACCTGAGGGTAATTTAATTTCCCGAAAGGAAAATAGCACAAGCATCATGAATGAGCAGCAAAAATACAATCAGAGGGGAGTATCCGCCTCGAAGGAAGATGTGCACAAGGCCATCAGCAAGCTGGATAAAGGTTTGTTCCCCAAAGCTTTTTGCAAGGTGGTGCCCGATTACCTGGGCGGAGATGAATTGTTTTGCAACATCATGCATGCCGATGGGGCTGGCACCAAATCTTCTCTGGCATACCTCTATTGGAAAGAAACGGGTGACCTCTCTGTTTGGGAAGGCATAGCCCAGGATGCAGTGGTGATGAACCTCGATGACCTCCTTTGCGTGGGTGCGGTGGATAACCTGCTGGTGTCTTCAACCATCGGTCGTAACAAAAAGCTGATACCCGGCGAGGTGATAGCAGCCATTATCAACGGCACGGAGGCTTTTCTTGAGAACATGCGAAGCCATGGCATCAACATGGTGCTTACGGGTGGTGAAACGGCCGATGTGGGCGACCTGGTCAAGACAGTGATCGTCGATTCGACCGTTACCGCAAGAATGCCCCGGGCTGATGTGATTACCAATGAGAAGATTGCTTCCGGTGATGTGATCGTGGGGCTGGCCTCATTCGGGCAAACCAGCTATGAAAAAGAATATAATGGCGGAATGGGAAGCAACGGGCTGACTTCAGCCAGGCACGATGTGTTTTCGAAAGTGTATGCCGAGAAATATCCTGAAAGCTTTGATCATGCTTTGAACAGGGAAGTGGTTTATTCAGGCAACTGCCTGCTTACCGACCCCGTTGGCGGCTCACCCCTTGATGCGGGAAAACTCGTGCTTTCGCCCACCCGTACTTATGCACCTGTTGTGAAGGCCATTTTTGGCCAAATGAAAAAGCACATCCATGGCATGGTACATTGCAGCGGGGGAGGGCAGACCAAAGTGCTGCATTTTATTGATCAGCTGCACATCATCAAGGATCAATTATTTGAAATTCCGCCGCTTTTCAGGCTCATTCGCGAGCAGTCGGGCACGCCTTTGCGCGAAATGTACCAGGTATTCAACATGGGGCATCGCATGGAATTCTTCGTCAAAGAACAAATGGCGGCAGAAATCATTGACATTGCCGCCGATTATAACCTGGATGCGCGTATAATTGGGCGCTGCGAAGCAAGCACGGAAAAGAAACTTACCATCGTTACTCCTGAAGAATCATTTGTTTTCTCCTGATTTTTATTGCGGCCCTTTTTTCGTAACTTTGCATGCTAAAAAATTGAACACGCATGCTGTTAGAAAAATTACAGGCCATTAATGAGCGCTTCGAGGAAGTAGGCCGGCTGATTACCGATCCAGCCATCGTTTCCGACATGAAAAGGTATATTTCCCTTAACAAGGAATACAAGGACCTCGGACCCATTATTGCCGCTTATAAGGAATACAAAAATATTTTTGAAAATATTCAGTCTACCAAAGATATCCTTGCCAAAGAGAAGGACCCTGAATTCAGGGAAATGGCCAAAATTGAGATGGATGAACTGGTGGAAAAAGAGGAAAAACTGGAGGAAGAAATTCGCATCCTCCTGATTCCTGCTGATCCTCAGGACGACAAAAATGCCATTGTGGAGATCCGGGCTGGAACCGGCGGCGACGAAGCAGCCATTTTTGCCGGCGATTTGTATCGCATGTACCAGAAGTTTTGTGAAACCAAGGGCTGGAAGATTGAATTGGTCGATATGAACGAAGGCACTTCGGGTGGTTTCAAGGAAGTCATTTTTAATGTTTCGGGCGATGGGGTTTACGGTGTGTTAAAATACGAATCTGGCGTGCATCGCGTACAGCGGGTGCCGCAGACCGAAACCCAGGGCCGAGTGCATACTTCGGCGGCTACCGTGGCTGTTCTGCCTGAAGCCGATGAGTTTGATGTCGATCTCAAACAAAGCGATATTCGAAAAGATACCTTTTGTTCTTCAGGCCCGGGAGGTCAGTCAGTAAACACCACCTACTCGGCGGTGCGTCTTACACACGTGCCTTCAGGTATTGTGGTTTCCATTCAGGATCAGAAGTCACAGATCAAGAACCTGGAGAAGGCCATGAGTGTGCTGCGTACTCGATTGTACGACCTTGAATACAAGAAATACCTCGACGAGATTTCCTCCAGGCGCAAAACCATGGTTTCGACCGGCGACCGCTCTGCTAAAATCCGCACCTACAACTACCCCCAGGGCCGTATGACCGACCACCGCATTGGCCTGACCATGTATAACCTTTCGGCCATTATGGATGGCGATATCCAGGACATTATCGATGCGCTGCAAATGGCCGAAAATGCTGAGAAACTGAAAGAAGGCGTCGCTACATAAAACTATTGCTATGACCCGGCAGGAACTTGTTGATCTTATCCGCAGAAAAAAATCCTACCTCTGTGTAGGACTTGACACTGACCCTGAGAAGATACCCCACTGGATCAGGGAAGATTTTGAGGACCCTGTTTTTGAGTTTAACCGCCGCATTATCGATGCCACCATCGACAAGGTAGCTGCCTATAAACCCAACATGGCTTTTTATGAAAGCCAGGGCAGTAAGGGCTGGAAAAGCCTTGAGAAAACCATGGACTACCTGAACAGCCACACGCAGGGGCCGGTGTTTACCATTGCCGATGCCAAACGCGGTGATATTGGAAATTCGGCTTCTTACTACGCCAAGGCTTTTTTCGAAAACATGCAGTTCGACTCGGTTACGGTAAATCCATATATGGGTCATGATGCACTTAAACCTTTTCTTTCCGTTCCCGGGAAATGGGCCGTGGTGCTTGCGCTTACTTCCAATCCTGGTGCCAAAGACTTTCAGTTATGGCAGCCACAGCTGCCAATGATTTTGGAAAAGCTGGGCATAAAAACCGAGCAATGGAAACGATTCTATGAGTTGATTGTGGAGCAATGCCTGCAATGGGGCACCCCCGAAAATATGATGTTCGTGGTGGGCGCCACACGTCCGGAGATGCTCCAATCTGTCCGTGAAAGCGCTCCCAATCACTTCTTCCTGGTACCCGGTGTGGGCACCCAGGGCGGCAGCCTGCAGGAAGTGTCACGACAAGCTATGAACAGCGACTGCGGATTGCTTATCAACGTTTCCAGGAATATTATTTTTGCTTCAAAAGGCCGCGACTTCGACCAGAGAGCCCGGGAAGTTGCGATTGAATACCAACAGGAAATGGAAGTATTGTTGAAGGAGAAAAACCTTATTTGATTGATGATTTAGGATTGATGAATTAGGATTAAAAAAATTGAAGTAGATTGGTGAATTATGAATCCACAAGAGCTTCAGAAGAGGGTAAAACAATTCGCATTAAGAGTAATTAAACTTGCAGCATTACTGCCAAATAATCGGGTGGGCTGGACTTTCTGTGATCAGATTGTAAGGTCGGCCACCTCTTCAGCATCAAATTACCGGGCGGCTTGCCGTGCAAAAAGCGACAAGGACTTTATCAGCAAACTGGAAACTACCATTGAAGAAACTGACGAAACCCTCTTTTGGCTCGAAATGATTGAAGAGACTAATATCATAGATCAATCAGAAGAAATAACGATTCTAAAAACCGAGGCAAATGAACTACTTTCAATATTCGTTTCTTCAGTCAGAACAGTAAAAATTCGCCTTAACAAACTCAAACCCTAAATCAGTCAAAGAGGGAAGTAAGCTTTTCGGAAGATATTCATCAATCATCAATCATCAATCATCAATCATCAATCATAAATAATAACGGGTTATGCTAAAAAGAATTCTTGTCTTAGTTTTTGTTATTTCAATGCACTTGCAGAGCCTCGCCATTGAGGGTATGTGGCTGCCGATGCTCATTGGAAGCAACATTGAAGAAATGCAGCAGATGGGCCTGCAGCTTTCTGCAAAAGATCTTTATAACGAAGATGGCACCAGTTTGAAAGATGCCATAGTTCGTTTTGGGCGGGGCTGTACCGGAGCTTTTATATCTCCAGAGGGGCTGCTCATTACCAACCACCACTGCGGGCTCGGACAGATACAGCGCCACAGCTCGGTGGAGAACGACTACCTGACGCATGGATTCTGGGCTGAAGACCAAAGCCAGGAGCTGCCCAATCCCGGGCTGACCATTACCATGCTGGTTCGCATGGAAGATGTGACAGATAAGATTGTGCCTCAAATTGAAGCCAACATGACCGAACAGGAGAGGGCCGCAACGGTTGCTCGCCTTTCGCGGCAGATTGCCCGCGAGGCTAGCGAGGACAACCGCTACGAAACCCAGGTGGCCCCGTTTTACTATGGCAACGAATATTTCCTGTTTGTGTATGAAGTTTACCGTGATGTCAGGCTCGTTGGTGCCCCGCCCGAATCGATCGGAAGCTTTGGCGGTGACGAGGACAATTGGATGTGGCCTCGCCATACCGCAGACTTTTCCCTGTTCAGGGTATATGCTGATGCCGATAATAAGCCTGCGGATTTCAATACCGATAATAAGCCCTATCAGCCAAAGCACTTTTTTCCGGTTTCCAATGCAGGGGTGCGGGATAATGATTTTACCATGGTATATGGATTCCCGGGCAGAACCAGTCAGTACCTTACCGCCGATGCCGTTGATTTTGTCATTAACAGGCAAAATCCTGTTGCCATCGATCTTCGTACCCGCATCCTCGACATCTACTACCAGAATATGGCCGCCAGCGATCAGGTGCGCATCCAGTATACCACAAAGGCTGCACGGGTTTCCAATGCATGGAAGCGCTGGCAGGGCGAGAATCGTGGCCTGGAGCGCCTCGATGCCGTGAACCGAAAGTTGGAGATGGAGAAGGAGTTTGCTCAGTGGGCCTCTTTGCCACAGAATGCAAAAGGGTACGGAGGTTTGCTGCAGGCATTCAACGAGGTATACCTTGAGCTAAATCCTTATAGTTATGCAACCACGCTTTATAACGAGGCAGGCCGGGGAGTTGAGTTGATACGCTTTGCACAGGGTTTTTCGGAGCTGGTGCAAAAGAGCAAGGACCGCAACACAGAACCTGAAGAGATTAATCGCCTGGTGGAAAGGTTGAAGACACAGGCTGAGGCGTTTTTCAAAGATTACAACCCGGCCACCGATCGGCGTGTTTTCGAAAGTTTGATTTCGCAATATGCTCAACTGGCAGAGCAACCGCTGGTACCACCAGTGTTGCTGCAGGCAAGCCGACAGTTTGGCAACGATTTTTCAAAATATGCCGAAAGGGTATTTTCGCGCTCCATGCTGGTATCCGAAAGCAAAACAATGGACCTGCTGAACCGCTATCGCCCGGCCGATTATAGTAAGCTGGAAAAGGACCCCGCTTTTGAACTGGCCATTGGGCTGGCAAGTTTTCACACCGGGCAGGTAAGACCAGTAGAACTCAGCCTCAACACCAGGCTCGACAGTTTGTATCGCCTTTACACCGCCGGGTTGCGCGAGATGCGCCCAGAGCAGAACTTCTTCCCCGACGCCAACAGTACCTTGAGGATTACCTATGGAAAGGTAGAAGGATCCTATCCGCGTGATGCCGTAAAATACCTTTATCACTCCACGGCCAATGGCATTCTTGAAAAGGCGGCAAATTTGCAGGTGCCCGACTACCGTATTCCCGAAAGGCTGGAGCAACTGATCAGCGAAAGGGATTTTGCCCCTTATGATCGCGATGGTGAGCTGATAGTGAACTTTATTGGCAGCAACCACACCACAGGCGGCAACTCTGGAAGCCCGGTGGTAGACCACCGGGGCGCTTTCATTGGCATTAACTTCGACCGAAGTTGGGAAAGCACCATGAGCGATATTATGTTCGACCCGGAGCAGTGCCGCAACATCACCGCCAACAGCCAATATATCCTCTGGGTTATCGACCGCTATGCAGGTATGAAGTATTTGTTGGACGAAATGACGATTCTGAACGAATAGTTAAATGTTCAGTTCAATCCCGGCAAACCGGCAGAAGTCGCTGAGTTCTGGAATGATATTTCCGTAAACCAGCGCCTGGTGGTTTCCCGGGGTTTTTTGCATCCAATCGGCAAGGCTGGTATCGGTTTTTATTATGGCCTGGGTGCGGCAAAGGGCCTTGTCACCCATGTTGGTATCCACAATATAACCTGTCATGGCATGTATGCTTCTGAAATCAAGACCGCTTCTGAAAATGGTCACTGGTCCTTTGCGCAGGGGCCCGGCAATGGCCACACTCAGGTCTGATTCCATGTGGGTGGTCAGGGTGGTGCTCCCGGTTTCAGAAAGCATGCTGAAGGGCACGGTGCAATGCGCCAGGGTTAGCAAATTCTTTTCGGCATCTATTGAAGAAGGATTGGCCATCCATACGGGCTTGCCGGTGAGCAACTGACCGGTCAGCATGCTGAAGGAGGCATGCAAATCTCCTTCGCAGGATGCCACAATGCCTTGATCGTTGGTAAGGCTCATGCCCAGGCAGGCGGTGAATTTATGCGCCAGCAGGTCAAAGCATTTTATGGTGAGTCCATCAAGCCGGTGGCGCCCAATGATCTGCTGCATGGCCAGAAACACCCGCGAAGCATCAGACAGGGCTTCATCCTTAATCAGTACTTTTGCGGCTTTTTCCCTCACAGCTTCTTTCACGGTATCGGCGCTGGCTTCTTCCAGCATTTCATATTCTTCGAGCAGCTCTTGGATAGGTATTTTCACCAATTCGGTGCCAAACGTTCCGAAACTTTCAACTCCATCAGAAGAAAGCAACCAGTGCGAAGGTTCGCCAACCATGCCAAACCTGGCAGAATTGATGCGACTAAGCGCATTAACCGCGCTGATAAAAACCCTGACCTGCAGCAAAGCATTGGTTTGATCTGGGATGTAAACAAGTTTTATCGGTCTGCTTTGCCCTGCCACAGCGTTAATTTCAATGGCTGCAGCCAGCGAATTGTTGCGGTTATTGGCCAGCAGCAGCACCGGGCATGGTAGAAGCTCCACAGCCCTATGCGCCAGCCGTTCCGTACCACCCGAACCAGCAACCAGAATCAGACCTTTTGCTTTTTCCCGAAAAGGTTTAAGCCTTTCTTCAAGCATTTTCAGGTCGTTAAAATAGCCCAGTGGCAAAATATCCTTGCCGCTTTCGCGGAAAAGCACCTCCAGAGGTTCGGCCCAGCGCCCGGCAAGCTGCTCTTCCTTCTCAAAAGGAGAATACAAAATGAGTTGAAGGATCATGGAGTTAAATTTTGGTAAAAATAGCAGAATATGTTGATTTGTGGATTGGTAAATTGGTTGATTTGTTGATTTGGTATCGCTTGCAGAATGACAGCCTGTTAACATGAAGGCCTTACCACAATTACAACCCTAACAAAAATAACACCCTTACAACCATAAAAAAATCCCTATCTTTGCGCGTTTATTGGCTGATAGCCACATATTTTTCATTTAATTTTACCCTAAATCTTATTTACTTTGGATTTTCACGCATTCGGTTTTGATGAACGCATCATGGAGGGCATCGAGGCCATGAATTTTAAGGAAGCCACTCCCATACAGGAGCAGGTGATTCCCGAAATTCTTAAAGGCAGCGATGCGATAGCCTGCGCCCAGACGGGCACAGGAAAGACCGCGGCTTTTTTGCTTCCCATGCTTCACAAGATTATTAACGGCCCGCAAGGCGATTTTATCAAGGGATTGATCATTGTTCCCACCCGCGAGCTAGCCATTCAGATATCGCAACAACTCGAAGGCTTCTCCTATTTTGCAGGGGTCAGTTCCCTGGCTGTTTTCGGCGGGGGCGATGGCAACGTATATGCCAACGAAAAACGGTCAATGACCAACGGCGTTGACATTGTGGTTTGCACACCCGGTCGCATGATCAGTCACCTCAATATGGGATATGTGAAGCTGGATAAACTTCAGTTTCTGGTGCTCGACGAAGCCGATCGCATGCTCGACATGGGCTTCTTCGACGATATTATGAAGATCATTTCCTACATCCGCAATAAGCGGCAAACCCTGCTATTTTCGGCCACCATGCCTCCCAAGATCCGCGAACTGGCCCGCAAAATTCTGGCAAAACCCAGGGAAATAAATATTGCCACATCAACCCCGCCCGAAAAGATCAGGCAGGAAGCCTATGTGGTTTACGAGAACCAGAAAGTGCCGCTTACCAAGGAGCTGGTGCTGAAAGATCAGTCGCTGAAGACAATAGTAATTTTCTGCGACACAAAGTCGATGGTGAAGCAACTGAGCCGCGACCTGAAAAAGGCCATCAAATTTGTAGAAGAGATTCACTCCGACCTGGAGCAGGCTGAGCGTGAAGCAGTGATGAACCGGTTCAAAAGCCGGCAAACCCGAGTGCTTGTGGCTACCGATATTATTTCTCGCGGCATCGACGTGGAAGATATCGACATGGTGATCAATTTCAACGTGCCCCAGGACGAGGAAGACTATGTGCATCGCATTGGCCGAACCGCCCGTGCGCAGGCCGATGGCAAGGCATGTACCTTTATCAGCGAACGCGAGCAGCGCCGCTTTGCCGCCATCGAACGTTTTCTGGGGCGTGAGGTGCCCAAAATGGAACTGCCCGAAAAGATTGGGAAAGGTCCGGATTATGACCCCGAAAAACATAGGGAAGAGCGCAGCTGGGGGGGCAGGCCGCAAAATAAGTTTCAAAACAGGCGCAGGGACAGCCGCGGTAAAAAGAACCAGGGCCCCGGCGCGCGTTCAAACCATAAACCCGCGTGATAACCTAAACTGAAAAGCAATGCTACCCTTTCAGAAACGACTGAGCAACGGATTTTACGCCATTCTGAGCCTTCCTGCAACGGCTATGGGCTTCGGGCTGGTAGTGCAGATTGCAGCCCTGAGCTGGCTGCTGAGTACCAAATACGGCCTCAACCTGCAGGAGATTGGACTGGTATGGGCCACAGGTCCACTGGCCGGCATCCTCGGGCAGGTAATCATTGGTATTGTGAGCGACAATGTTTGGGTGTGGAATGGCCGCCGAAGAATTTTTATTTGGATAGGTGGGGTTATTGCAGCCCTGGGCTTGCTGGCCCTGCCCAATATTGGTCTGATACAAAACGTGCTGGGGCTCGAAGGGGTGCTGGGCATTGCCATTATCGTTTCCCTATCCATCGACCTGGCCATTAATGTCAGCTTCAACCCAACCAGATCACTCATTGCTGACGTTACCCCCGAAGGTCGCCCAAGAACCAAGGGATTTACCTGGATGCAAACCGTTTCGGGATCCTTTGGCGTGCTGGGATATTTCATTGGCGCCGTTTTCAATAACTATGTCCTTATTTATTTTGGCGTATTCCTGGTGTTTGTGTTTTCCATTCTTCCTCCATTCTTCATTAAAGAGCCCCGCTTTCTTGGCGTGGCTGATGCAGATGAAATTAAGACCGAAAAACCACCCAAAAACAAGGTATCCTTGTGGGAGATCATGCGAACCATACTTCCTTTATGGGGATTCCTGCTCTATGCACTTTACATTATTCTGACCAAGGTTACCCCCATGCCCATAATCCCCGGCTACAAGCTGGAGATGGTCGCAGCCGCTCTTACCGTGGTGTTGATTATCTATACGCTCTCTAAAAAGGAGCGAGGGATTTCGAGGGAACGTGATGGTTTTATTGGATTCCGCAAGGTGCTGGCCGCGCATTCATTTACCTGGATAGGGGTTCAGGCCATGTTTATTTACTTTTTTGCCTTTGTAAAATATCGCATTCCCGACCTTTCGGGAGATCTGTTTGAACCGGGCTACCTGACCTCCTTCCTTTCGAGCCCATCCGATGCCAGTGGATTTGACCAGGTCAATAACCTGATCGGCTCCATTACCAACTGGAGCTTTTTGTCACTCAATCTGGTGGCAGCCATAATTCCGGTATTGCTGCTCGAACCCCTCGCCGCCCGCTTTGGGCGCGTTAAGACCCATGCCACCTCGCTCTTATTCCTTACGCTGGGGTATCTCGGGCTATATTTGGCCGGCTTCAGCCCTATGCTGATCTATGCCTTTATGGGAGTGGCCGGCATTGGTTGGGCAGCCACCATTTCGCTTCCCTTTGCCATTATGTCGCAAAAAATCCCGCAAACCAAAATGGGTATGTACATGGGCCTGTTCAACCTGTCGGTGGTGTTGCCACAGTTTGTGGCAAGCTTTGCCGTGGGCGAGTACCTCGACAAGGTCGAAAACCAGGCCTCCCTGTTTTTAATTTGCGCCGGCACCGTGTTGGTTTCAGCCATCACCTGGTACCTGGTGAAAGAGCCTGCCGATGTGTACACAGAAAATCCCGTGCTGATAGAAGAGCAAATAAATCTTTGATTTAATAAACAAAAAACCGCCCCAGCAATTTGAGGCGGTTTTTTTATAGCTTGATAAAAATTAGTCCAGAATCGTAACCCATCCGTGGGTGTCGGGCTCTTCGCCGTACTGAATGCCCTGCAGCTTTTTAAATAGTTTGGTAGAAACGGGGCCTGCTTTGCCGTCTTTAGCAAACTCATAAACCTTTCCGGTTTCGCGAATAGTGATCTTTCCAATGGGTGAAATAATGGCTGCTGTGCCGCATGCGCCTGCTTCTTCAAAAGCGTCCAGTTCTTCCACGGCCACCTGGCGACGATCTACCTTCAAACCAAGATCCTCAGCCAGTGTCATAAGGCTCATATTGGTAATGGATGGCAGAATGGAATTCGATTTTGGGGTAATATAGGTATTGTCCTTAATGGCAAAGAAGTTGGCTGGACCGGCTTCGTCAATATATTTCTTTTCTTTGGCTTCCAGGAAAATAACGGAGGCATAACCCTCTGCTTTGGCTCTTTCCATTGCAAACAGACTGCCGGCGTAATTGCCGCCCACTTTTATGTGACCGGTACCCAGAGGGGCTGCGCGGTCGAAATCGCTGATAATTTGCATACTCACCGGGTTGAATCCTTCTTTAAAGTAAGGACCAACCGGACCGACAAATACCATAAACATATACTCTTTGGCTGGGCTGACACCTACCTGTACGCCGGTGCCAATAAGCAGCGGACGGATATACAATGCGGCGCCGTGGCCAAAAGGAGGTACGAAGCGCTCGTTAAGCTTAACTGCCTTGCTAACCATTTCAAAGAAAAGTTCATCCGGAACCCTTGCCATAAGGATGCCATCGGCCGATTTGCGCATACGCTTGGCGTTCTCCTGCCAGCGAAAAAGGCGGATCTTGCCATCCTTGCCGCGGTAGGCTTTCATGCCTTCAAAGGCTTCCTGCCCATAATGCAGGCTGGTGGCGGCCATGTGAATGTTGATATACTCTGAAGAGGACACCTCAACCTCGCCCCACTTGCCATCACGGTAGTAGCAACGAACGTTGTAGTCTGTCTTAAAATAGCCGAAAGGGAGCTTTCCCCAATCCATGTTTTGCATACCTCTATGATTTTTAAAAAAGTTAAGAATAATAGCAGTTTGCCTGCTAAATTATAATAATTTTTTATAATTTCACTAGATTCTGCTTCTTTTTTTTACCGAAAAAGCCATTTATTGGTTATACCTTGTAATGGCATCCATAACCCTGGTCATTTTTTCGCGCATGCTGGCCGGGGTGCCATGATAATCGTTTGCAATAAAAGCGAAAGCCAGGGTTTTTCCATCGGCAGTTTTGGTGTATCCGGCGTAAGAACGAACATTAGCCAAAAATCCGCTCTTGGCGCGCAGCACGCCTTCTGATGGGGTACCCCTGAAGTTGGAAGCAATGGAACCGGTTCGTCCGGCCAGTGGCAAGCCAGCCTGAAAATCATCGAAAAACGATTGCCTGGCAGTAATTTCGAGCACGCGTGCCAGCTGGTAAGCCGTGAGCCTGTTGGAGGGTGAAAGTCCACTGCCATCGTACAGAAACATGCCGTCCACATCCAGACCCAGATTTTTCCAATGTTCCTTAATGGCCTCATTGCCAGCGGAGGTGCTCCCTTCGCCTTTGGCATGACTGCCAATGGTTTTCAGCAGATTTTCGGCAAAAGTGTTTACGCTGCTGAGGTTGGTGCGCGCAGCAATATCCGAAAGGGCAGGGGAGGCCCAGGTGCTCAGCGGGCTGTTGTTGGTCTGTGCTTCAATCCCGGCTTGCAAAGCCAGGCGCTGACTAAAAGGGGATAAGCTTTGTGAAATATTATTGCGGCTGAGAAATTCGCTGAAGGCCGCTGCCACAAAGAATGGCGGGTCGGGTATGGAGCCCCTAACGGGGAAATTGCTGCTGCCAAGGGGCACAGTTCCGGTCAGTGTCCGCTGCATTTGGTAGGGTGCCCCAAAAATATACACCTGGTCGCCCGAACCCCGGGGACCAGTGGTTACCTGGTTGTTAAATTCCATGGCGGGAATTTGCGGCTCGGTCATCACCACCCTTGCAGGCTGCCCCACGGCATTGCCTGGCTGGAAATACACCGTGTACATGTTTTCGTTGGCAGTGAGGCCACTTGCCCCGGCACCGTAATAGTTGCCCATGTCTTCCCACAACCATTTGCGTGGGATGAGTTCCTGGTCGAAAACCGATTCATCGGCCAGCACCCGCCCGTTAATTTGCCTGATACCGGCCTTGTGGACAGCCAGCAGCCACCCAGAAAAAACCTTTTCGAGGTTCAGCGAGTCGTC